>JBJEYH010000276.1:0-2893 GCA_051886675.1 Aristaeellaceae bacterium | reverse complement strand
TCTGCGAGCGCATTTTCGGACCCACCAAGGACTGGGAGTGCCACTGCGGCAAGTACAAGAAGATCCGCTACAAGGGCAAGATCTGCGACCGCTGCGGCGTTGAGGTCACCAAGAGCAAGGTGCGCCGCGAGCGCATGGGCCACATTGAGCTTGCCGCTCCCGTGTCCCACATCTGGTATTTCAAGGGCATCCCCAGCCGCATGGGCCTGATGCTGGACATCACCCCCCGTATGCTGGAAAAGGTGCTGTACTTTGCCAACTATATCGTCATTGACCCGGGCTTCACCCCGCTGGAGAAGTGCCAGATCCTCAGCGAGCGGGAGTACCGCGACATGCGCGAGAAGTACGAGGACGATTTCAAGGCCGGTATCGGCGCGGAGGCCATCAAGGAGCTTCTGCAGCAGATCGACTGCGAGCAGCTGGCCGCTCAGCTCCGTGAGGAGCTGAAAAGCGCCAGCGGCCAGAAGAAGGCCAAGCTGGTCAAGCGCCTGGAGTGCGTGGAGGCCTTCCGCCAGAGCGGCAACCGCCCCGAGTGGATGGTCATCGACATCCTCCCCGTCATTCCCCCCGAGCTGCGGCCTATGGTTCAGCTGGACGGCGGCCGTTTCGCCACCTCTGACCTGAACGACCTGTACCGCCGCGTCATCAACCGCAACAACCGTCTGAAGAGACTCCAGCAGCTCAACGCCCCGGACATCATCGTCCGCAACGAGAAGCGTATGCTCCAGGAGGCTGTTGACGCCCTGATCGACAACGGCCGCCGGGGCAGAGCCGTCACCGGCGCAAACTCCCGCGCCCTCAAGTCCCTCAGCGACATGCTCAAGGGCAAGCAGGGCCGCTTCCGCCAGAACCTGCTGGGCAAGCGCGTGGACTACTCCGGCCGTTCCGTTATCGTGGTCGGCCCTGAGCTGAAGATCTATCAGTGCGGCGTGCCCAAGGAGATGGCCATCGAGCTGTTCCGCCCCTTCGTCATGAAGAAGCTGGTGGAGGACGGCGTGGCCAACAACATCAAGTCCGCCAAGAAGATGGTGGATAAGCAGCGCACCGAGGTGTGGGACGCTCTGGAAGACGTCATCAAGGAGCACCCTGTGCTGCTCAACCGTGCGCCTACCCTGCACCGCCTGGGCATCCAGGCCTTCGAGCCGATCCTGGTTGAGGGCCGCGCCCTCCGTCTGCACCCCCTGGTCTGCACCGCTTACAACGCGGACTTTGACGGCGACCAGATGGCTATCCACGTCCCCCTGTCCGCCGAGGCACAGGCGGAGGCCCGCATCCTCATGCTCTCCGCCAACAACCTGCTCCGTCCCCAGGACGGCCAGCCTGTCACCGTGCCTACCCAGGACATGATCCTCGGTTCCTACTACCTGACCATGCTGCGCATCGGCAAGGCCGAAAAGGGCGCCGAACGGCTGCTGGTGGACGATCCGGGCGACACCGGCCTGGAGGCCAACACCGTGGTGGACGGCGACGAGATCTACGCCGCCAACCAGCGCATGAAGGCCGAAGGCGGCCGCCCCGCCACCTACAAGCCGCTGCTGGCCTACCGTGACTCCAACGAGGCCATCATGGCCTATAACGAGGGTGACGTGGGCCTGCACGCTCCCATCCGTCTGAGAGTCACCAAGACCATCGACGGTGTGGAAGTCAAGCGCGTCATCACCACCACCGTGGGCCGCATCATCTTCAACGAGCCCATCCCCCAGGACCTGGGCTATGTGGACCGCAGCGACCCCGAGCACGCTTTCGACCACGAGATCAGCTTCCAGGTGGGCAAGAAGCAGCTGGGCGATATCATCGACCGCTGCATCAAGAAATACGGCTTCACCATCTCCGCCGAGGTGCTGGACAGCATCAAGGCTCTGGGCTATAAGTACTCCACCAAGGGCGCAATCACCATCTCCGTTGCGGACATGACCGTCCCCAGCGCGAAGAAAGAGCTGATCGAGGCCACCGAGCAGGAGGTCATCAACATCGAGCGCCAGTACAAGCGCGGCTTCATCACCGATGACGAGCGCTACCGTCTGGTGGTGTCCGAGTGGGAAAAGACCACCAAGGACGTGACCAACGCCCTGCAGGACTGCCTGGACGAATACAACCCCATCTACATGATGGCAAACTCCGGCGCCCGTGGCTCCATGAACCAGATCCGTCAGCTGGCCGGTATGCGCGGTCTGATGGCCAACACCTCCGGTAAGACCATCGAGATCCCCATCAAGTCCAACTTCCGTGAAGGTCTGTCCGTTCTGGAATACTTCATTTCCACCAGAGGCGCCCGTAAGGGCATGGCGGATACGGCTCTGCGTACCGCCGACTCCGGTTACCTGACCCGCCGTATGGTCGACGTCTGCCAGGACGTCATCATCCGCGAGGCCGACTGCGGCACCACCGAGGGCGTCTGGGTCTCTGCCGTGTACGACAGAGGACAGATGGTGGAGACCTTCGGCACCGCCATCCATGGCCGCTTCCCCGCAGCACCCATTACCGATCCCAAGACCGGCGAGCTGCTGTTTGACACCGACCATATGCTCATGCCCGAGGATGCGGAGGTGCTGGAGGCCCACGATATCCACAAGGCCTATATCCGCAGCGTCCTGACCTGCGAGGCCCGCACCGGCGTCTGCGCCAAGTGCTACGGCATCAACCTGGCCATCGGCAAGCCGGTCAACGCCGGCGAGGCGGTTGGCGTTATCGCCGCCCAGTCCATCGGCGAGCCGGGCACCCAGCTGACCATGCGTACCTTCCACACCGGCGGCGTTGCCGGCGACGATATCACCCAGGGTCTTCCCCGTGTGGAAGAGCTGTTCGAGGCCCGCAAGCCCAAGAGAATGGCCATCCTGTCCGAGATCTCCGGTACCGTCAGCATCGAAGAGGCCAAGAAGGGCGTTATGTACTC
>JBJEYH010000275.1:0-2907 GCA_051886675.1 Aristaeellaceae bacterium | reverse complement strand
CTGCTCTGCTTGGTGATGATGTCGATCTTGGTCATCTTCACGTCGGAAGCGGGCGTCGCCTTGGAGGAGCGCACCACCACGGGCACCGCGTCGTCCACGGACACGGGAGCAGCGGGCGCGGACTCAAGGGCAGCGGAAGAGGTAGCGCCCACACCGGTGAGCAGGGGCGTGTTGGGCATGAAGTCCGCGTAGGCGGAAGCCAGGCCGTGCTCCTCCAGATCCAGACCCACGGTTTCCTCCTGGGGCGTGACGCGCAGGCCGACAACCTTCTTGATCACCAGGAAGGTGATGGTGATGGTAACCGCCGTCCACAGCGCCACAGCGCCGAAGCCCAGCGCCTGCAGGCCCAGCAGCTCGAAGCCGCCGCCATAGAACAGGCCCTTGAGCTGCTCGCCGGCAGCATTGGTGATGGCGTAGCCGGGGGCGGTGGGGGTGGCGAACAGGCCGACAGCCAGGGTGCCCCAGATACCGTTGATGCAGTGCACAGCCACAGCGCCCACGGGGTCGTCGATGCGCAGCTTGTGATCCAGCAGCCACACGCCGAAGACCACCAGCAGGCCGGCCACAGCGCCGATGACGATGGCGCCGAAGGCATCGGTGACGTCGCAGGGCGCGGTGATGGCCACCAGGCCGGCCAGGGAAGCGTTCAGGCACATGGACACGTCAGGCTTGCCGTAGCGCACCCAGGTGAAGATCATGCAGACAACCGTCGCGATGGAGGGGGCCACCGTGGTGGTCAGGAACACGGAGCCCAGCTGCTCCACGGAGGTGCAGGCAGCGCCGTTGAAGCCGTACCAGCCCAGCCACAGGATGAACACGCCCAGCGCGCCCAGGGGCAGGTTGTGACCGGGGAAGGCGTTCACGCCGGTGATCTTGCCGTTCTTGTCCTTGGTGAACTTGCCGATACGGGGTCCGAGGATCTTGGCGCCGATGAGGGCGGAGATGCCGCCGACCATGTGGATGGCGCAGGAACCGGCGAAGTCATGGAAGCCCAACTGGGCCAGCCAGCCGCCGCCCCAGATCCAGTGGGCCTCGATGGGGTAGATCAGCGCGGAGATGATGGCGGAGTAAATGCAGTAGGAGAGGAACTTGGTGCGCTCGGCCATGGCGCCGGAAACGATGGTGGCGGTGGTGGCGCAGAACACCAGGTTGAACACGAAGCCGGAGAAGTCAAAGCTCTCATAGGCCGTGAAGATGTCGAAGCCTGGCTTGCCGATGAAGCCCAGCCAGTCCTCGCCCAGCAGGAAGGAGAAGCCGATGAGAATAAACACGCAGGTGCCGATGCAGAAATCCATCAGATTCTTCATCAGGATATTGCCGGCGTTCTTGGCGCGGGTAAAGCCCGTCTCCACCATGGCGAAGCCCGCCTGCATCCAGAACACCAGAGCCGCGCCAATCAGGAACCAAACGGCGAATACGGAGCCGTTGACGCTTTCCATGATACTTTCCAGTGTCAGTTCCATACCTGATACCTCCATATCAATCTATACAAAAACGTGCAAGTCAGCTTCGCTTGGGAAAGACTGACTTGCACGTCCTTGTGCCTTTGTGGTTACGGTCCGCTTACACGTTGAAGAGCAGATCGGCGTAGGTGGGGAAGGGCCAGTAATCCTTGCCGACGATGGTCTCCAGGCTGTCGGCGACGGTGCGGACAGCGGCCATGGCCGGGATGATCACGTCATGCTCGTACACGGCGTTCTGATAGGCGTCGCCCTCGGGACGGGTGGCGATGGCGCTGCGCAGGGCCTCGATGTTGTCATAGAGGCTGTCGGTCAGCTGGGTCAGCTGGGTGAGGAGCTTCTGGGCAGCGGGCGAGGAAGCGCCGGCGCTGCGCAGCTCGTTGACGGTGCGGGCCATGGCGCGCATGTAGGACATGCTGGCCGGGAGAATCTCCCGCTCGGCCATCATCAGGGTGGTTTCGCCCTCGATGTTGAGCACCTTGGTGTAGTTCTCCAGCTTGATCTCCAGCCGGCTGCGCAGCTCGGCCTCGGTGAACACGCCGTGGGTGGTGAACAGGCGGACGTTCTTCTCGTCGAGCATGTGGGGCAGGGCGTCCACGGTGCTGACGAAGTTGGGCAGGCCGCGGCGGCGGGCTTCCTCAACCCACTCGGCGGAATAGCCGTTGCCGTTGAAGATGATCCGCTTGTGATCGTGCAGGTTCTTCACGATCAGCTCGTGCAGGGTCTTGCGGAAGTCCTCGGCGTTCTCCAGGATATCGGCGAACTGGCGCAGGGACTCGGCCACGATGGTGTTGATGACCACGTTGGCACAGGAGATGGACTCGCTGGAGCCCAGGGAGCGGAACTCGAACTTGTTGCCGGTGAAGGCGAAGGGGGAGGTGCGGTTGCGGTCGGTGTTGTCCTTGGGGAACTTGGGCAGCACGCTCACGCCGATCTCCAGATCCTGCCGCTCGGTGGCGGTGTAGGTCTTGTCACCCTCGAAGGCGTCGACGATGGCGGACAGCTCGTCGCCCAGGAACATGGAGATGATGGCGGGCGGCGCTTCGTTGGCGCCCAGGCGGTGATCGTTGCCGGCGGAGGCCACGGAGATGCGCAGCAGATCGGCATACTCGTCCACGGCCTTGATCACGGCGGTCAGGATCAGCATGAACTGGGCGGAGGTGGCGGGATCATCGCCGGGATCCAGCAGGTTGTAGCCGGTGTTGGTGGACATGGACCAGTTGTTGTGCTTGCCGGAGCCGTTGACGCCGGCGAAGGGCTTCTCGTGCAGCAGGCACACCAGGCCATGGCGGAGGGCGACCTTCTTCATCATTTCCATGGCCAGCTGGTTGTGGTCGGTGGCGATGGAGGTGATGGAGAAGATGGGGGCCATCTCATGCTGGGCAGGGGCGACCTCGTTGTGCTCGGTCTTGGCCAGGATGCCCAGCTTCCACAGCTCCTCGTTCAG
>JBJEYH010000274.1:0-2908 GCA_051886675.1 Aristaeellaceae bacterium | reverse complement strand
TCGACTTCAACTCCATGCACGACATTCTGGTCAAGCTGGACTGCCTGGGCCATGACGATCCCACGGTCATCCACATGCTGGAGGAGCTGACGGGCATTCCGCCCACGGAGGTTCCCCTGGACGATCCGGCGGTGCGCAGCCTGTTCCATTCGCCGGAGGCCCTGGGGGTTACCTCCGAGCAGATCGACTGCTCCACGGGTACCTTCGGCATTCCGGAATTCGGCACGGCCTTCGTGCGCGGCATGCTGGACGATACCACCCCCTCCACCATGGAGGAGCTGATCCGCATTTCCGGCCTGTCCCACGGCACCGACGTGTGGCTGGGCAACGCCCAGGATCTGATCCGCTCCGGCACGGCGGCCCTGCGGGAGTGCGTCTGCTGCCGCGACGATATCATGAACTACCTCATCGACCGGGGCGTCGCGCCGAAGATGGCCTTCACCACCATGGAATCCGTCCGCAAGGGCCGCGGCCTGAAGCCCGAGATGGAGCAGGCCATGATCGACAACAACGTGCCCCAGTGGTTCATCGATTCCTGCAAGAAGATCAAGTACATGTTCCCCAAGGGCCACGCCGTGGCCTATGTGACAAGCGCCCTGCGCATCGCGTGGTTCAAGGTGCATCATCCCCTGGCGTACTACGCGGCGTATTTCACCGTGCGCGGCGACGGCTTCGATGCCTGCACCATGCTCATCGATCCCCAGACCATCCGGCAGAAGATCCGCGAGATCAAGAACGATCCCAAGGCCACGGCCAAGGATCAGACCGCCGTCACCAGCATGGAGCTGGTGCTGGAGATGAACATGCGCGGCTTCAGGTTCCTGCCCTGCGATTTGTACAGGAGCCACGTCAGCCGCTTCCTGATCGAGGACGGCGCGCTGCGGTGTCCCTTCACGAGCCTGGGCGGGCTGGGCGAGAGCGCGGCGGAGGCCATCGTGCGGGAGCGGGACAAGGCGCCCTTCCTGTCCATTGAGGACATGAAGGAACGCACGAAGGTATCCAGCGCGGTGATCGAGCTGCTGCGCGCCCACGGCAGCCTGGAGGGCCTGAGCGAGACCAGCCAGGTGAGCTTCTTCTGACATCCGGGGCGCACAGCGATCGCCCCTCAGGCAACCCCATACCAAAGTCATCCGCAAGGAGTGAGAACCATGGCAACCATGCACCGTGCCCGTGTCGTCGCCATTGGCGGGGAAAAGGACATGCTCCGGCTGTGCCGCGTGCTGCTGCGCAACTGCGGCGAGGAGGAGCCGGCGGAGGATCTGCCGCCGCTGAAGCTGGAGGAGCTGCTGGGACAGATCCAGCGGCGCGCGCAGGAGGAGGGCGGTCCGGCCTGCGGCTTCTACTACGGCATGGTGTCGCCGCTGCACTACGGTCAGGCGGAGGCGGACACCTGCCGCATGCGCATCCGTCAGGAGCCCTGCGGGCTGTGGACGGCGACCTTCGCCTATGACAGTGACGAGGCCTTCCAGCAGGAGGACTGGCTGCGGCTGCACAATGCCTGCGACCGGCTGCCCATGCTGGCGCTGCGGGCGTCCTGGGACTTTGCCCGGGCCAAGGGCATGCTGATCTACTGCGGCGGGCATATCCTGGAGAACTGGGAGCGCATGGAGGAAGCCTGGATGTACCTGATCGCCCAGTACGAGTGCGGGTATCCGCCGGAGGAGGCGGTGCGCAGGCTGATCAAGCTGCAGGCGACCCTGGAGCGGGAGGACAGCGATCTGACCATCGAAGGGTTGCTGGAAGGCTGCGCGGACAATCTGCGGGACATCGCCGATCACGCGTCGGATCCGCAGCTGCTCATGGACATGATGGAGCGCTGCCGGCAGACCCGGGACTACGAGGGTCTGTTCATGCTGCAGTGCCACGCGGCGGAGGCCGCCCTGTGGGAGACGGAGCACAACGCCCGGTGGCTGGCCACGCTGGAGACCGTGCGGCAGGCCTGGCAGGCCCATCTGGAGGGCTGAGCCGCCCCGGGATCGCGCCGGCGGGGGAGCGGGATTCCCGCGGTGCGCGGGGGCTCCGGCGGGCGGCGCGGAGGGGGAGCATGGCGGCATGGCCGTCCGGCTTTGCCGTGCCCCGCGGCATTCCCGGAAGCCCGGCTTCACGGGCGTGTTCGCCGCGCCCGGCAGGCAATTCGGGCGACAGTCAGTCTATGCGGCGCCCTTGCCGCATACGCTTCCCATGACAGGGAGGCGAGGCGAATGAACAGGGATGCGGGCGCGCCGGAGAAGCCCTACGGCATGACCATTGACCAGCGGAAGAAGGCGGTCGTCACCGGGGTGACGGACGTGGAGAGCTTCGACGACGGGGCGGTGGTGCTGCACACCCACGGCGGCCGCCTGACGCTGACGGGCACGGGCCTGCACGTATCCAGCCTGCAGCTGGAGGAGGGCCGCCTGACCGTGGACGGCGTGATCGACAGCGCGGCCTACGAGGGCGGCACGGCTCGGCGCAGGGGCGGCTTCCTGCGCAAGGCGCTGGGATGATGCTGGAGAACCTCTTCGCCCAGGCGGGGCAGGAGCAGGCCTTCCTGTGGCTGACGGCGGGAGGGTTCGTGCTGGGGCTGCTGACGCAGCTGTCGGGGGCGCTGGGGCGAATGAGCCGCGCAGCCGGCCTCCTGGGCGACGGACTTGCCGCGCTGGCGGCAGGGGTCATGGCACTGGGGGTGCTGATCCGCTTTGGCGGAGGGCTGCGGGCCTACGGGCTGCTGGGACTGCTGATCGGGCTGCTGCTGTACTGGGCGGGGGTCAGCAGGCTGATCGGCGCGCTGGGCAGGGCCGCGGCAGGGCTGATCCGCAGGATGAAAAAAACTCCTTCCCCAAAAGAAGGATTTCCTGCAGAAGGCGCGAAAAAGATATCTACCAACGATGCGGCGCGGAAGGAGTGAGGCCCATGGATCGCGTGGTGA
>JBJEYH010000273.1:0-2945 GCA_051886675.1 Aristaeellaceae bacterium | reverse complement strand
CGTCGAACACCACGTCCTTGCGCTGGCGGCGAACCCTGTGCCTTGCATGCGTCATGACTGTATCCTCCCCTTACCACAGGCTGGTGTTGCCCAGCTTCCTCGTCACGCCGTTGACCAGGATCAGCAGCGCGAAGTTGATCACGTTGTTGAACAGGTTCACCGCGGTGGAGACGGAATACTGGCTGTTCTTCAGGCCCATCTTGTACACGTAGGTGGCGATGACCTCGCTGGTCTGCATGTTCAGGTCGTTCTGCATCAGGAAGACCTTTTCGAAGCCCACGTTCATCAGGTTGCCGGCCCGGAGGATCAGCATGATGCAGGCCGTGGGGAGGATCAGCGGCAGGTCGATGTAGATCAGCTTCTGCCAGCGGGAGGCGCCGTCCACCGTGGCGGCCTCGTAGAGCGTGGGGTCAATGGAGGACAGCGCCGCCAGGAAGATGATGGAATCCCATCCCGCGTGCTGCCACACGTCCGACCACACGTACAGGCTGGGGAAGGCGGAGGCCATGCCCATCAGGTTGGGGGCCTGTTTGCCGAACACCCCGTAAATGGTGCCGATCAATCCCGTGGAGGGCGACAGCCAGATCAGCAGCAGGCCCACCATCACCACCGTGGAGATGAAGTGCGGCAGGTACAGGATCGTCTGGAACCCCTTGCGGAAGCGCTTGGCGGTGATCTGGTTGATCATCAGCGCCAGCATGATGGGGATGGGGAAGCCCGCCAGCATGCTGTACAGGCTCAGCCAGATGGTGTTGCGGATGGTGGTCTTGCACTGATAGGAGTTGAAGAACCGCATGAAGTTTTTCATCAGCGGCTGGGACCAGGGGCTGCCCACGATGCCCAGGGAGTTCTTGTAGTCCTTGAAGGCGATGATGATGCCGTACATGGGCTTGTAGGCGAACATCATCAGGAGCACAAAGGAGGGCAGCAGGAGCAGGTACAGGCCCCAGTTGCGTGCAATGCGCCGTGCTGTAGGGTAACGGTTCAGCTGCATGGGATCGCCCCTTTACCGGTTATTAGGTTTAACGCTTAACGTAGCTATACTATAGCATAGCAGCCCGTATGTGTCAAGTGGTGAAGCGAAATTTTTTCTGTTTCAGGCAATTCCTATTCTTTGCACGGCTAATCCTTGTTTGATTTGACCATTATATCCTATGCAGCCGTGTGCGCCATCATGCCTGCCGATGAGGGGAACGTCACACAATTTCCTTATGAAACGTTTAGCGTTTTACCCTTTTCACCATTGCCAATCCTTCCGCCTTATGGTATAGTAGGTGCAAGAAAGCCCGCCGGCGCCCGACCGCGCCGGGGGAAGTTGAGGACATTCATGACCACGCTCAAGGAAATCGCCCAGGCTGCCGGTGTCAGCATGACCACGGTATCCAACGTCATCAACGGCAAGTTCAACCGCGTCTCCGCCGACACCGTGGAGCGCATCCAGACGCTGATCCGCCAGTCCGGCTATGTGCCCAACCAGGCGGCCCGATCCCTGGCCCAGCGGGAGAGCCATGTGGTGGCGGTGATCGTCCAGGCCAGCGAGAACGAGAACATCTTCCGCAACCCCTACGCGGCGGAGTACGTGGGCGCCCTGACCATGGAGCTGCACCGCAGCGGGTATTATCCCCTGATCCGCTTCACCGACGATTACCGGGACGTGGAGGCCGATCTGCGGGGGTGGAACGTGGCGGGCGCCATTTTCAGCGGCACCTTCAGCCGCCACCTGCAGAACATCCACTCCCTGAAGACCGTCCCCACCGTGCTGACGGACTGCTATTTCCGCATTCCCGGGGTGAACCACGTGGGTGTGGACGACGATGCCGGCGGGCAGATGGCCGGTGATTATCTGGCGCGGATGGGACACCGGCGGGTGGCCTTCCTGGCCAACAGCCTGCAGGACAGCGAGGTGGATCAGCATCGGCTGCAGGGCTTCCGCACGGGGCTGGCCGCCCACGGCGTCACCCTGGAGGACCGCTTCGTGCTGCCCCAGCCCGTCTCCCGGGAAAACGCCGGGGAGCTGGCCGCGCTCCTGCGCAGCGGCGACGCCCCCACCGCCATCTTCTGCACCGCCGACAGGATCGCCGCCCAGCTGATCAATCTGCTCAGCGCCCAGGGCTTCCGGGTGCCGGAGGACATCTCCGTCCTGGGCTTTGACAACCTGCCCCTGTCGGAGATCACCCAGCCGCCCCTCACCACCCTGGCCCAGGACATCGACCAGAAGGCCCGCCTGGTGGTGGACATGCTGCTGCGCCACATCCGGCAGGACACCCTGGCCCCGGAGCGGACGCTGCTGGGCGTATGGCTGGTGGAGCGGCAGAGCGTCCGGCGGATCGGCCCGGCGGTGGAAGCCCAGCCTCCCCAGCCCGCCGACTGAGCCCCCGCAAGCATTCCGCGCACAGCAAAAGCCGGAGGACACACCGTCCTCCGGCTTTTTCGTATGCATGCCGCGCCGTCGCCGCCCCCCGCGGAAGGCGCGGCCCGCCTTCATTTCCGCGCGCGGCGGGAAGCCCCGGGGGGCCGTCCTCCGCGCGGCGGCAGTCACAGCGGCAGAATCATCGGCGGGGATCGGCCTTTCGCGGATCATCCGGTGCCGCGGCGCGGGATGATCACTGGCTGGCGGCGCTGGTCCTGACAGGTTCCAGGCGCTTCCTGCCGTTGCCAGCCGCGCAGCCGCGGTTGTTCCCGGCGAAGCCAGCGGCGTCCCTCTTCAGCCGGCGCGATGCCCGGCCTGTGCAGGATGATCCCCGCCCCGGGGAAACAACGCTGCGCAGGTTCCCGGCCCCTCGGGCAGGAAGGCTGACCCCCGGCAGGCGCGCGCAATGAGCGTCACGCCCGCCGGGATTGCCACATGCCTGGCATTGTCCCCGCGCCCCTCGGGCAGGAAGGCTGACCTCCGGCAGGCGCGCGCAATGAGCGTCACGCCCGCCGGGATTGCCACATGCCTGGCA
>JBJEYH010000272.1:0-2985 GCA_051886675.1 Aristaeellaceae bacterium | reverse complement strand
CTGGATCCCGCGGGACGGCAGGGCTTCTACGCGCCCCAGGTGTTCCGGGACGAGCGGGGCCGGACGATCCTCCTGGGCTGGATGCCCGAATGCGACGGCGACGAGCGGGCGGCCCTGCGCGGCTACAGCGGCGCGATGAGCCTGCCGCGCGTCCTGTCGGTGAAGGACGGGTACGTCCATGCCGAGCCCCTGGCGGAGGTCTGGTCGCTGGTGCGGGAGACGCCGCAGGTGCGCGGGCGGCACTGGATGGCATCGCTGGAATGCCCCCGCAGCGCGCTGCCCCTGACGGCGACCCTGCAGGCCTCCCCCGACGGCCGGGAGAAGACCCTGCTCACCCTGACGGCGGAGGGCCTGCTGACGCTGGATCGTTCCGCCTCCAGCCTGGACGGCGCGCCGGACAAGTCGCCCATCAGCCGCACCGTTCGCCTGGGGGAGGACGTGCGCCTGTTCCTGGCGGCGGACGGCTCGGCCATCGAATGCTGTGTGGATGGCCAGTGGCTGTCGGGGAGGGTGTATCCCACGGCCGGGGCGAGCGGCGGCATCCGCGTGGACGCGGCGGGGCCGGTCAGGGTTCGCCTGGGCGAAGGGGAGGAAAACGTCTGCCGCCGGGCATGAGCGGGGCGGCGGATGGGCATCCTGTCCACGGAGAAAGCCGTGGAGGGGAGCCGTCCGATGAAAACCATTGCCTTTTATGACGCCAAGCCCTACGACCGGGAGAGCTTCGACCGGGTCAACGGGCATTACCGCATCCGCTACGAGGACTGCCGGCTGACGGCGCAGACCGCGTCCCTGGCGGTGGGGTGCGAGGCGGTGTGCGCCTTCGTCAATGATGAGATCACCCGGGACGTGATTCTGGCGCTGGCGGGCATGGGCGTGGAAATCCTGGCCATGCGCTGCGCGGGCTTCAGCAATGTGGATTTGCAGACGGCGGAGGGCCGCATCCGTGTGGTGCGGGTTCCGGCCTATTCGCCCCACGCGGTGGCGGAGCATGCCATGGGGCTGCTCCTGGCGGTGAACCGCAAGCTCCACCGGGCCTATGTGCGCACGCGGGATTTCAACTTCAGCATCACGGGGCTGACGGGGGTTGACCTGTACGGCAAGACCCTGGGCATCATCGGCACGGGGAAGATCGGCCGGGCCATGGCGGACATCGGCCAGGGGTTCGGCATGCGGGTGATCGCCTGTGATCCGTATCCTGCGCCGGGGGCGGGGCTCGAATACGTCCCCCTGACGCGGCTGCTGGAAGAAAGCGACGTGATCTCCCTGCACTGCCCGCTGACGGAAAGCAGCTATCACATCCTGGACGATGCGGCCTTCCTGCGGATGAAGCGGGGCGTGCTGCTGGTGAACACCTCCCGGGGCGCGCTGGTGGACGGGCAGGCGCTGCTGGACGCGCTGGACAGGGGCGTTGTCCGGGGCGCGGGGCTGGACGTGTACGAGGAGGAGTCCGGGTACTTCTTCCAGGACAAATCGGGCCAGCCGGTGCGGGATCATCTGCTGGCGCTGCTGCTTTCACGGCCCAATGTGCTGCTGACCTCCCATCAGGCCTTCCTGACGGAGGAGGCTCTCGACAACATCGCCCGGACGACCCTGGGCAATCTGGACGCTTATTTTGCGGGCGAGCCGCTGGAAAACGAGGTTCGCCCGCTTCAATCAACCGACACGCATGCAAAGGAGTGAACCATCATGAAGGACATGAAGCTGCTGGAGGACGCCAGGGCCATGGAGGCGCGCATCCGGGAGGATCGTCATTATCTGCACAGCCATCCGGAGACGGGCTTTGACCTGGAGGAGACCTTCGGCTACGTATGGAAGGCGCTGGAGGAGATGGGCATCGAGCCCAGGCGCTGCGGCAAACGGGGCATCACCGCCCTCCTGGGCCAGGGGGAGAAGGTGGTCATGCTGCGGGCGGACATGGACGCGCTGCCCATCCGGGAGGACACGGGTCTGCCCTTCGCCTCGGACAGCGGCAGGATGCACGCCTGCGGTCACGACATGCACACGGCGATGCTGCTGGGCGCGGCGCGGCTGCTCAAGGCCCGGGAGAAGGAGCTGACCGGCCGGGTGAAGCTGATGTTCCAGCCGGCGGAGGAGGTATTCCAGGGGGCGGCGGACATGATGGCCGACGGTCTGCTGGAGGATCCCAGGCCCGACGCGGCCTTCATGATCCACGTCATGACGGGGCTGCCCATTCCCGTGGGGACGGTGATCGTCTCGGCGCCGGGCATCAGCGCGCCGGCGGCGAACATGTTCGAGATCCGCATCCAGGGCAAGGGCTGTCACGGGGCCATGCCCCACACGGGCGTCGACCCGGTGAACGTGGCGGCGCATACGGTGCTGGCGCTGCAGGCCATCAACAGCCGGGAGCTGAGCCCGTCGGATACCGCGGCGCTGACCATCGGCATGCTGCAGGCGGGGGACACCGCCAACGTGATTCCCGACAAGGCGGTGCTTCGCGGAAGCCTGCGGGCCCTGGACGACGAATCCCACGCGCTGATCCGGCAGCGGCTGCAGGAGATCACGGCGCTGACGGCGCAGACCTTCCGCGCCACGGCGGAGCTGGAATTCACCAGCGGTGCGCCCACGCTGCTCAACGACAAGGCCCTTTCCGACCTGGCCGTGCGCAGCCTGCGGGAGCTGCTGGGCCCGGAGAAGGCGCTGCTGAGCAGCCAGCTGGGCGGCAGCGCGTCGAAGAGCTCCGGCTCGGAGGACTTCGCCAACGTGAGCCACGCCGTGCCCTCGCTGATGATGGCCCTGGCCGCTGGCACTCCGGACACGGGCTGCAGCTATCCGGCGCATCATCCCAGAACCCGCTTTGACGAGGACGCGCTCCCCGTGGGTGCGGCGGTCTACGCGCAGGTTGCGCTGAGCTTCCTGGAGGAAGGCCGGGCATGATGACAAAAGGGACGGGCCGATGGACGGCGCGTCCCTTTTTGTATGTCTAAAACCCCACGCTAGGCGTGGGGTTCGGGAAAACTTATAGTT
>JBJEYH010000271.1:0-3002 GCA_051886675.1 Aristaeellaceae bacterium | reverse complement strand
TTTGGACAAAATGAGACAAATGGCCCTTGCGGGAAACCGGAAGGACGGGTATAATAATAAAGTATGAGCAAAAGCGGCTTCATGCCGGCAGGAGGTTGTGGCAACTTGCTGAACAAGGTTGATCCCACGGTTCGCAAAGAAACGGGCTTCATCGCCGGGTTTGTGCTGATCGGCAGCCTGGCCATGGAGGCGGTCTATCTCGTGCTGGGCGCATGGACGCTGCCGGTGCTGCTGGGCAATCTTCTGGGCGGGGCGCTGACCATTGGGAACTTCTTCCTGATGGGGCTGACCATCCAGAAGGCGCTGGGCAAAAGCGAGGAGGACGCCAAAAAACAGATGAAGCTTTCCCAGCAGCTGCGCATGCTCATGCTGCTGGTGGGCTGTGTGCTTGGCGGCGCGCTGTCCTGCTTCGACCTGGTGGCAACGCTCATTCCCCTTCTGTTCCCGCGCATCGCGGTGATGATCCGGGGGCTGACGGGAAAGGACAAATCATAAGCGAGTCCGCGCCGGGACGGGCGCGGATGACTCCTGCTGAAAGGAGGTGAACTGGTATGAAGGATAAGCGTCTTCGTTTCCGTGTGATCGACGGACTGCTCATCGCGATGATGATTCTTCCGCTGGTCGCCGCCATGGTGCTGAACATCCTCACCACACCTGAGTCGGAGGGCATCAGCATCACAGGCGCGCTGGTCTATTTCACCATTCCCATGCCGCTGATGGATCTGCCCATCACCGAGTCCCAGGTCAACACCTGGCTGGTGATGATCACCATCCTGGGCGCATGTCTGTTCCTGACCCACGGCATTGGCGAGGGCAAGGGCGGCGTGCGGCAGATGGCCGCCGAGTGGATTGTGGAAAAGCTGGACGGCCTGGTGGGCGAGAACATGGATCCGGTGTTCCACTTTTCCTATTCGCCCTTTGTGGGCGCCATTCTGGCGCTGTCCGCCTGCTCCAGCCTGATGTCGCTGCTGGGCGTGTATCCCCCGACCTCTGACCTGAACGTGGTGGCGGGCTGGGCCATCCTGGTGTTCATCCTGATCACCAAGAACAAGCTCAAGGCCGGCATGGGGTACTACCTGAAGGGCTTCGCCGAGCCGATCCCCTTCATGCTGCCGATGAACATCATCAGCGAGGTGGCCACGCCTGTGTCCATGTCGTTCCGTCATTTCGGCAACGTGCTGTCCGGCTCGGTGATTTCCGCGCTGGTGGCCTGGGCGCTGCAGAGCGCGTCCGCGGCGCTGCTGGGCTGGCTGCCCGGCTTCCTGGGGGAGATTCCCTTCCTGCAGATCGGTATCCCCGCCATTCTCAGCGCATACTTCGATGTGTTCAGCGGCTGCATTCAGGCGTTCATTTTCGCCATGCTGACCATGCTGTACATTTCCGGCGGCTATCCCGGCGAGGAGATCGCCTCGCGGGAATCCCGCAGGAAGGAGAAGGCGGCCGTGGCCCGGTAAGCTACCGGCCCCGGCTGTCGTACTGACCAAGGTTGCAAACCATCCCCGATAAAATGATTGGAGGTACATCATCATGTTGGAACTGGCTATCGGTATCATTCTCGGCTGCTGTGCTCTGGGCGCTGGCTGCGCCATGATCGCCGGTATCGGCCCCGGCATCGGCGAAGGCAACGCCGTGGCCAAGGCCTGCGAGGCCATCGGCCGTCAGCCTGAGAGCAAGGGCTCCGTCACCTCGACCATGATCATGGGCTGCGCCATCGCCGAGACCACCGGTATCTACGCCCTGGTTATCGCCATCCTGCTGATCTTCGTTGCGCCCAACACCCTGGTGGGTGTGCTGATGCGCTACGTCGGCCAATAAAGTAGGTGACGGAAATGCAATCTTTGGAAGTCATTTCCATTAACATCTGGCAGATCCTGATTTCCCTGGCCAACCTGGCCATCCTGTACTGCCTGCTGAAAAAGTTCCTCTACAAGCCGGTGAAGAAGACCATCGCCAGCCGTCAGGAGGCGATTGATCAGCAGTACCGCGCGGCGGAGGAGGCGGAGAAGTCCGCCATGGCCAGCCGCGACCTGTACGCCGAAAAGCTCGCCGGCGCCCACGCCGAGGCGGACAGCCTGCTCCATGAGGCCACCGCCAGCGCCAACCGCCGCAGCGAGCGCATCGTCGCCGACGCCCGGGACAAGGCCGACGCCATCGTCCGTCAGGGGCAGATCGAGGCGGCCATGGAGAAGAAGAAGGCGCAGGCCAGCATCCGCCGGGAGATCACCGATGTGTCTGCCGCACTGACCGAGAAGCTCCTGGGCCGGGAGATGAACACCGGCGACCATCGGGAGCTGATCGACTCCTTCCTGCAGGAAATGGGTGACGAGCAATGACCGACACAAGCAAAGCCTACGCTGACGCCCTGTTCTCCCTGGCGATGGACACCCACAGCGAGGACGCGACCCTGGAGGCTCTCCACACCGTGCAGGACGCCCTGCGGGCCATGCCCGATGCCATGGATCTGCTGGCGTCGCCCAGCATTCCCAAGGAGGAGCGGCTGGCGGTGCTGGACAAGGCCTTCGGCGAGATGCCCGGATATGTGATGAGCTTTCTGAAGGTGCTGTGCAGCCACGGGCAGATTCGCCGTCTGCCCGAGTGCGTCAAGGCCTTTGAGGAGCTGCACGACTCCGCCCGCAAGCTGTCCACGGCCTACGTGAGCAGCGCCGTCGCCCTGACGGAGCGGGAGAAGGCCGAACTGAAGGCAAAACTGGAAAAGCGTCTGGGCCGGACCATCCGCCTGGAGTGCGCCATTGATCCGAGCCTGCTGGGCGGCCTGCTGGTGCAGGTGGACGGCAGGGTCATCGACGGCAGCCTGAAGCACCGGCTGCATGAAATCAAGGAAGTGATGAACAGATGAGCAACAAACCGGAGGAAATCAGCAGCATCCTCAAAGAGCAAATCCGGAATTACAAGTCCCGCATTGAGATGGCTGAGACCGGCACCGTCATTACCGTGGGCGACGGCATCGCCCGGGTGTACGGCTTGCGCTCCTGCATGGCCAA
>JBJEYH010000270.1:0-3028 GCA_051886675.1 Aristaeellaceae bacterium | reverse complement strand
TCAAGGCCCTGCGCGGCAAGCATCACGGCGAGAGCGAGGAAAGCCAGAACCTGGGTCTGGAGATCATCGGCACCATGCGCGCCTACACGGACAAGCTGTCCCGGGAGCGCGGGCTGAACTACAGCCTCATCGCCACCCCCGCCGAGGGCCTCTCCGGCCGGTTTGTCCGCCTGGACAAGGAGCGCTTCGGCATCATTCCCGGCGTGACCGACCGCGATTACTATACCAACTCCTTCCATGTGCCGGTGTACTACCCCTGCTCCGCCTTCCATAAGCTGAGCATCGAAGCCCCCTATCATGCCCTCACCAACGGCGGCCATATCTCCTATGTGGAGATGGACGGCGATCCCCTGCAGAACCTGGACGCCTTTGAGAAGATCGTCCGCTTCATGCACGACAAGGGCATCGGCTATGGCTCCATCAACCACCCCGTCGACCGAGACCCTGTGTGCGGCTACAACGGCATTATCGGCGACGAGTGCCCCTGCTGCCATCGCACCGAAAGCACCCGCCCCTTCGAGCGGATCCGCCGCATCACCGGCTACCTCGTCGGCACCCTCGACCGCTTCAACAACGCCAAGCGCGCCGAGGAGCACGACCGCGTCAAGCACGGGGTGACGGAGGAGTGACGCGGTGGGCAGTGCCCGCACCCGGTGGGCAGTGCCCACACCCGGCTCGCGATTGAGTTGCGCACCTTCGGTCACGCTGAACACGCGTGCAAGTGTCGTGCGGTTGCGCGTGGCACGGCGCGCGACAGGCGCGCCGCGCTTGCGGGGGTCACGCCTCGCAAAGGGCGAGGCGCGACGCGGTCGTGGAGGCCCCAAGGGGGCGCTGCCCCCCTGGCCCCCCCAACTTGGGACTGCCTGCCCCAAACCCCGGGGCGCGGGCCCGTACCCGCCGCATGGCCGGAGGAGCAGGAGTAGCCTCCGTCGGCCTCCGCAGGAGGTCGCCGCCTCCTGCCCCTGAAAGGGGACGCGCGCGTATGGGCGAAGCGGGGCGACCGCAGGGGAGCCCCGCCCGAGCTCGCGCACCAAAAGAAGCTTCCCCAGCGGGGAAGGTGTCACGGCGTCAGCCGTGACGGAAGGGGAGAACCCTGCCTGTTCCGCGTTGCGGCGCGCCCGTTGCGCGCCGTGACCCCACAGCCCGGCGCACCCTCCGTGCGCCGGGCCTCTCCAACCCTGTTCCAATCCCCCCGAATGGGAGTCCAGAGGGCCAGGCGGCCCTCTGGCGATGGTCTGGGGCGAGCAGCCCCAGCGTCCCCCCTTCACTCCCCACGAAAGGAGCCCCCCATGAACATCCGTATCGCAGGCACCGTGAACGACTCCATCGTGGATGGGCCGGGGTACCGGTATACCATCTTCGCGCAGGGGTGTCCGCACCATTGCCCGGGGTGCCATAATCCCCAGAGCCACGACTTCGAGGGCGGACGCGTGGTGGATACGGAGGCGATCCTCCGGCAGGTGCGGGAGAATCCGCTGCTGGATGGCATTACGCTGTCCGGCGGGGAGCCCTTCTGCCAGGCGGAGGCCTGCCGCGTGCTGGCGGAGGCGGCCCACGGGCTGGGGCTGAGCGTGTGGTGCTACACCGGGTATACGTGGGAGAAGCTGCTGCAGGAGGCCGATCCGGCGCGGCTGGCGCTGCTGGAGGCGGTGGATGTGCTGGTGGACGGGCCGTTCATTCTGGCGCAGAGGAGCCTGGAGCTGAAGTTCTGCGGGAGCCGGAACCAGCGGCTGATCGACGTGAAGAAGACCCGGCAGACCGGCGCGGTGACGCTGTGGCAGCCGGCGACGTGGGACGTGCTGTAACGCGGAATAATTTTGGCGAAATCGGCAAAACCGCTTGACAGAATCCATCGGGGATGCTATAATCTATCACTGTCAGCGGTTGACGATGAAGGTTGCCGCTGCTGGCACGCCCTTTTGGAGGAATCTGGTCTGCGGCCTGCGCCTGTAGCTCAGTTGGATAGAGCAACGGCCTTCTAAGCCGTGGGTCGGGGGTTCGAGCCCCTCCAGGCGCGCATGATATGGTGGGTATAGCGTAGTTGGTTAACGCGTCAGATTGTGGCTCTGAAGACCGTGGGTTCGAGTCCCACTACTCACCCCATTTTTCCCCGGTCTGCTGCTGTACAGCGGCCCAGTTACCTGCGATGGGGTGTAGCCAAGTGGTAAGGCACGGGACTTTGACTCCCGCATTCGCAGGTTCGAGCCCTGCCACCCCAGCATGTATGACCCATTAGCTCAGTTGGCAGAGCACTTGACTTTTAATCAAGGTGTCTGGAGTTCGAATCTCCAATGGGTCATTCCCATCTGCCTTCCAAAGCGGGTTGTGTGCGGACGTGGCGGAATGGCAGACGCGCCAGACTTAGGATCTGGTGTCCCAGGGCGTATGAGTTCGAGTCTCATCGTCCGCACAGTTTCCTTCGCACCCCAGATAAACGTGGAACATGCGGTAGTAGCTCAGTTGGTAGAGCGCCACCTTGCCAAGGTGGAGGTCGCGGGTCCGAGCCCCGTCTACCGCTCCACATGCGGGTGTAGCTCAATGGCAGAGCTCCAGCCTTCCAAGCTGGCTACGCGGGTCCGATTCCCGTCACCCGCTCCAGAGGAAAGGCAGATTGCCAGCAAGCGCCGTCCGGTAGGATGGCGCTTTCATTATGCCCAAATGGCGGCGCAGACTGCGCTTTTGCGCTGGCGGAACGGCGGCTGCGGACGGCCTTTCTTCCGCTTTCGCCCGATCGCTTCGCGCCCGGCCGGCGAATTTACAAGGAAATTGCTCGCCTGCGGCGCGAAAAGACCCGCCCCGCCGGGCATCATCGATGCTTTTCCTTGCTGCCGGATACGATGGCCGTCGGAGAGGCTGCGGTTCCGACCACACCTCCGGGCTATTGGACGGGCTGATATGCCCCGCACATACCATGAGCGCCGCAAGGAGGCTGCCATGATCACCTACGACGAGGAACGCAGGGATCTCCCCAATGACCAGCTGTTCCGGCTGTTCCGGGCCGTGGGCTGGGCCGGCGAGGACTGCCCCG
>JBJEYH010000269.1:0-3047 GCA_051886675.1 Aristaeellaceae bacterium | reverse complement strand
GCCAATCCCAACCGTCTGGGCCGCGGCGTCATCGTCGAGGCCAAGCTGGACAAGGCCCGCGGCCCGCTGGCCACGGTGCTTTTGCAGAACGGTACCCTCCGCGTGGGCGACAACATCATCGCCGGCATGGCGTCGGGCCGCGTCCGCGCGCTGATCAACGACCGCGGCGAAAAGGTCAAGGAAGCCGGGCCCTCCATGCCCGTGGAGATCATGGGCTTCGACGAGGTGCCCTGCGCGGGCGATGAGATGATCGCCGTGGGCGATGATCATCTGTCCCGTCAGGTGGCCGAGGAGCGCAAGGCCAAGCTGAAGGCCAGCCGCGAGGCCACCATGGCCAAGGTGAGCATGGAGAACCTGTTCTCCAGCCTGGAGGCGGGCAAGCAGACGACCCTGAACCTGATCATCAAGGCCGACGTGCAGGGCTCCGTGGAGGCCGTCAAGCAGGCCATGGAGAAGCTCTCCGGCGACGAGGTGAAGGTGCGCGTGCTGCATTCCGCCGCCGGCGCCATCACCAAGGACGACGTGAACCTGGCCAGCGCCTTCAACGCCATCATCATCGGCTTCAACATCCGCCCCGACGCTTCCGCCAGGGAGGCCGCCGAGAAGGAAAAGGTGGACGTCCGCCTGTACACGGTCATCTACAAGGCCATCGAGGATATGGAGCTGGCCATGAAGGGCATGCTGGAGCCGGAGTACCGCGAGGTGCTGCTGGGCCACGCCGAGGTGCGCAGCGTGTTCAAGATCACCGGCGCGGGCGTGATTGCCGGCTGCTACGTGCAGGACGGCAAGGTGCAGCGCAACGCGCAGGTGCGCCTGCTGCGTGAGAACGTGGTCTGCTTCGAGGGCAAGCTGTCCAGCCTGAAGCACTACAAGGAGGACGTCAAGGAAATGGCGGCTGGCTTTGAGTGCGGCATGAGCCTGGAGGGCCACAACGACATCAAGGAAGGCGACATTGTCGAGTGCTATGTGATGGAGGAGATCCCGCGCTGAGGCTGCGGCTCCCCCTGACAAGGGAGGCTGGGCGGACAGGTCCATGCCTCCCTTCTTTCATCCCGAGCGCTATGGAAAGGAACGGCTATGAGCTATCAGAGAATTGACAGGATTTCCGAGGAGGTTCGCCGGGAGGTGGACCGCATCATCCGCGAGGAGCTGAACGATCCCCGCGTCACGGGCACCTTTTCCGTCACCCGGGCGGAGGTCACCCGCGACCTGCGCTATGCCAAGATCTACGTCAGCGTCCTGGAGGACGACAGGCGGGAGGATCTCCTCAAGGCCCTCAAGAGCGCCGCGGGCTACATCCGCCGGGCGCTGGGCAAGGGCATCATCATCCGCAGCGCGCCTGAGCTGAGCTTCGTCAGCGATCAGAACATCGCCTATGGCGTGCACATCGCGCAGGTGCTGGCGGAAGCACAGAAGAATGAGGGCGAGCATCATGACGCTGAGCAGGAAGACTGAGGCGCTGGCCGGGCTGATCGCGGGCAGTCAGCGCATTGCGCTGTGCGGCCATGTGAACCCCGACGGCGACACCATCGGCAGCATGCTGGCGCTGCGGCTGGGGCTTGAGCGCCTGGGCAAGGACGCGACGGCCTTCTGCCAGGACAAGGTGCCGGACAGCCTGCTGATGCTGGCCGGGGCGGAGGATGTCCGCCGGCCGGAGAGCGCGGCGGGGGAGCGGTACGATCTGTTCATCGCGGTGGACGTGTCCGACGAAAAGCGGCTGGGCAGCGGCATCGGGCTGCTCAGCCAGGCGGAGCATACCGCGCAGGTGGATCATCACGGCACGAACCCCTGCTACGCGCAGGTGAACAGCGTGGACGGGGACGCCTCGGCCACGGGGCTTATGGTGAAGGAGCTGCTGGACGCGCTGGGCGTTACGGTGGATGCGGACATCGCCCGGTGCCTGTACGCGGCCATCAGCACGGACACGGGGAACTTCGCCTTCGCCTGCACCACGGCGGAAGCCTTCCGGGTGATGGCGGAGCTGATGGAGGCTGGCCTGCCGCTGAGCGAAATGAACCGGCGGCTGTTCCGCCAGCGGGCCCGGGCGCAGGTGCTTCTGCTGGGCCGCGCGCTGGACACCCTGACCTTCCACGAGGAGGGGCGCATCACCCTGATGACCCTGACCCGGCAGGATTTCGCGGACTGCGGCGCGCTGAGCGAGCATGCCGACACCATCGTGAACTTCGGCCTGGACGTGGAGGGCGTGCGGATGGCGGCGCTCCTGCGGGAGACGGCAGACGGGAAGATCAAGGCATCCCTCCGGGCGGTGGAGCCCGACCGGGTGGACGGCGCGGCGGCGGCCTTTGGCGGCGGCGGCCACGCCCAGGCCTCCGGCTGCACGCTGGAGGGGCCCGTCGATCAGGCGGCGGAAAGGGTGCTGCGGGCGCTGGTGCGCGCCCTGCAGGGGGACAAGGCATGAATGGATTTCTGAACATCCTCAAGCCGCCGGGCATGACCTCCGCCGCGGTGGTGGCGGTGGTGCGCCGCATGACGGGGGAGAAGCGCGTGGGCCATGCCGGCACGCTGGATCCGGAAGCGGCGGGGGTGCTGCCCATCATGGTGGGCAAGGCGGCCCGGCTGTTTGACTATCTGGTGGACAAGGAAAAGGAATACGTGGCGGAGGCGGCCTTCGGCGTGGCCACCGACACCCAGGACGCCACGGGCCGGGTGATCGCCCGGGGGGCGGATGATCCCGACGAGGCCCGTCTGGCGGACGCGGCCCGGCAGCTGACGGGGGACATCTGGCAGCGGCCGAGCATGTACAGCGCCATCAAGCAGGACGGCAAGCCGCTCTACGCCCGGGCAAGGGCCGGCGAGACGGTGGAGGCGCCCCTGCGGCAGGTGCATGTGGAAGCCATCGAGCTGCACGGCATGCGGCCGGGTCACGGCCTGCTGATGACCGTGCGCTGCGGGAAGGGGACGTACATCCGCTCCATCTGCAGCGACATGGGGGATCTGGTGGGGTGTCCGGCGCACATGCGGTTTCTGCTGCGCAGCCGCAGCGGGGCCTTCACCCTGGAGACGGCCATGACCCTGGAGGAAGCCGC
>JBJEYH010000268.1:0-3063 GCA_051886675.1 Aristaeellaceae bacterium | reverse complement strand
CTGGGCTGCCGCCCAGACCTGCGCAGGGGCTAACGCCGCCCCTGCACCCGCGCAAGGGGTTTCACCCCTTGACCCATTTTCGCTGCCGCGAACCCTGGAGGGGGGCTTATTTGTGAGCGCGCAGGCGGCGGGCGATGCGGCTGCCGGCAAATTGTACCAGCTGCACGAAGATCACCAGGATGATCACCGTCACGATCATCAGGGGGGTGTTCATCTTCTCGTACCCGTAGGTCAGGGCCAGGTCGCCTACGCCGCCGCCGCCCACATACCCGGCCATGGCGGACGCGCCCAGCAGGCCGATGGTGCCGGTGGTCAGCGCCAGGACGATGGAAGCCATCGCCTCAGGCACCAGGAAGTAGCGGATGATCTGCAGGGTGGAGGCGCCCATGGCCTGCGCGGCCTCGATGATGCCGGGGCTGACCTCCAGGAGGCTGTTTTCCATCAGGCGGGCCAGGTAGGGGCTGATGTACATCACCAGGGGGACCAGCGCGGCGCGGCTGCCGATGGTGGTGCCCATGATGGCCCTTGTCATGGGCATGATGGTCACCAGCAGGATCACGAAGGGCACGCTGCGCACCACGTTGATGTACGCGTTGATGATGGTGTAGACGATGGAGTTCTCCCGCACGCCGCCCTTGCGGGTCAGCACCAGGAGCAGGGCGAGCACCGCGCCGATCAGCGTGCCGATCAGCAGGGCCCAGCCCACCATGTACAGCGTCTGCTGGCAGTTCAGGAGCAGCCGCTCCACCTTGATGCCGAAAATCTTTTCCTTCATAAGGGCTTCCATCAGGCAATCTCCATCCTTTCCCGCAGCGCGCCGGCCTCATCGATGACGGCCTCGGCGGCGTCGATATGGGCGTCGTCCCCGATCAGCTGGAGGATAAAGACGCTCATGACGCTGTTCTGCAACTCCTGAATGTTCGCGCCGACAATGTTGACCTCCAGGCCCTCGGTGCGGCAGAGCCGGGCGATAATGGGCTCGTTCACCGCCTCGCCGATGAACTTGAGCAGCTCCACCCGGTAATGCCGCTTCTCGGCGCGGATCACCTCGTGGAAGTTGTCGGGGATGCGGTCGTTGATCACCGTGCGGACGAAGTGCCGCGTGGTGGGATGCCGGGGGGTGCCGAAGACCTCCAGCACCTCGCCCTGCTCGACCACCTTGCCCTGCTCCATCACGGCCACCTTGTTGCAGATCATCTGGATCACCTGCATCTGATGGGTGATCAGCAGGATGGTCACGCCCATTTCCTGGTTGACGCGCTTGAGCAGCCGCAGGATGGACTCGGTGGTCTGGGGATCCAGGGCGCTGGTGGCCTCGTCGCACAGGAGGATGTCGGGGCTGGTGGCCAGGGCCCGGGCGATGCCGACCCGCTGCTTCTGTCCGCCGGAGAGCTGGCTGACGTAGGCGTCCCGCTTGTCCGACAGCTCCACGAAGGCCAGCACCTCCGTCACCCGCCGCTCGATCTCGGCCTTGGGGGTGTGGGCCAGCATCAGGGGGATGGCCACGTTGTGGTACACCGTCTTGCCCTCCAGGAGGTTGAACTGCTGGAACACCATGCCGATCTTGCGGCGCAGGGTATGCAGCCCCTTCCGCCCGATGGAGGACAGCTCCTGTCCGCCCACCGTCACGGTGCCGCTGTCCGGCGTTTCCAGGCCGTTCACCAGCCGCAGCAGCGTGGACTTGCCTGCCCCGGAAAAGCCCACAATGCCGTAAATGTCGCCCTTTTCCACATGGATGCTCACATCGGCAAGGGCGTGCGTATCGCCGCTTCTGCCATGGAAAACCTTCACCGCGTGCTCAATGGCAATCATATCGATCCTCCCGTCGTGGCTGAAAAAAAGCCTGCCGCACGGTGCATTTCTGCTCCGTACAGCAGGCTATTCATCATAGCTGCTCAACATGACGGCAACAAAAATGCAGGCCTGAGCGTCAAGCCCTGACCTGCATGATACGTCAGCATCATAAAGCCGTCTGTGTATCATGGGGAGCGGGCATGACGTTACCCATACACAGACAACAACACAGCTGGTACCGGAACATCGCGGCCACTCCCTTCCTGAATGATTGAGTGCAGTATACCATTCAATCCCGACAAAGTCAATAGGGTATTTTCGCCTTTCCCGCGGAAAAACATCGGGAATACAACGGGCATACAGCGCCCGAACAATCGGCGCATTACCGGCGCATTTTGGATTTCATGCTTTCCAGGCGGTTCAGGGCCTCGGCGAGGGTGGCCTCCTGCTTGGCGAAGTGCATGCGGATCAGGTGATTCACCGGCTCGTGGAAGAAGCTGGATCCCGGGACCGCGCCCACCCCCACCAGCCGCGCCAGATCCTCGCAGAAGCGCAGGTCGCTGTCGTAGCCGTACTCCGACACGTCCAGCAGCACGTAGTAGGCGCCCTGGGGATCCGTGTGGCGGATGCCCAGATCGTCCAGCCCCCTGAGGAACATCGCGCGCTTGCGGGCATAGGTATCGGCCAGCGCCCGGTAGTAGTCGTCCCCCAGGGTCAGCCCGGCCAGGGCGGCCTCCTGCAGGGGCGCGGCCGCGCCCACGGTCAGGAAGTCGTGCACCTTGCGGGCCACGTCCACGATCTCCGCCGGGGCGATGATGTACCCCAGCCGCCAGCCGGTGATGGAGTAGGTCTTCGACAGGGAGGAGCAGCTGATGGTACGCTCCCGCATGCCGGGCAGGGAGGCCATGTACACATGCTCGTGGGGGGCGTAGACGATATGCTCGTACACCTCGTCGGTGATGACGTAGGCGTCGTACTTTTTCGCCAGGCCGGCGATGACGGTCAGCTCCTCCCGGGTGAAGACCTTGCCGCAGGGGTTGGAGGGATTGCAGAGGATCAGGGCCTTGGCGCCCTGGCGGAAGGCGTCCTCCAGCACCTCCGGGTCGAAGCCGAAGTCCGGCGGCACCAGCGGCACATAGATGGGCTCCGCGCCGCAGAGGATGGTATCCGCGCCGTAGTTTTCGTAGAAGGGGGAGAACACGGCCACCCGGTCGCCGGGATCGGTGACGGTCATCATGGCGGCCATCATGGCCTCGGTGGAGCCGCAGG
>JBJEYH010000267.1:0-3063 GCA_051886675.1 Aristaeellaceae bacterium | reverse complement strand
CCTTCACTTCCTCGCGCCCGTGCAGCTGGGACAGGATGTCCTTCAGCTTCTCGGGGATGGGCAGGCCCAGGTGCGCGGTGTTCTCCAGCAGGCTCACGCCCTCATTGGACAGGTAGAAGCACACCACAGCAGAGCGCAGCGCGCTGCCGGTGCCCACCACATGCAGGTCAACAATGTGCGCCACGCCGACCAGCAGGATGATCAGCACCTTCTTGCAGATGCCCTTGAAGCCCACTGCGCTGGACAGCTTCTTGTCCGCAACGGCGCACATCAGGCCGGTGATGTAGTCGATCACCATGAAGATGATGAGCGTGGTCATCAGGCCGTCCACACCTCCCACAAAGTAGCCCAGCCACCCGCCGATGCCGGTGATGGCCATCTGGATCTTCGCCCAGACCAGATCAATGGAAAAGTCTCTCATGGTAAAGTCCTCCTTTTGTTTTACTGCATAGAAAAACGACCGCCATTTCTGACAGTCGCTTATGCCTGTTTCTCCCACCCGGCGGGATAGTCCGCCGGACTCCATACGCAGTGGGCCAGCACGCAGATGTACCGCTCACCCTGGAAGGTCACCTTGTCGCCCACCTGATAGGCCGTACCCGCATGCGTGGGCTGGACGAACTCCGGCCACGCTTCGTCCTCCTCCGCGGGCGGTTTAACCGTCTGCTGCAGCTCCCGGACGGCTGCCCACAGGGCGTTGATCTCCCCGGCATAGTCGTACTCGGGCTCCGCGCCCTTTCGGGCCTGCATGGTCAGGTCGAGCCGCTCCTCGTCGGTCAGCCTGCCCTCGATGTGGTACTGGTCGATGTTCGCCAGCAGGGTTTTCAGGTCATAGTTCTTCATCGCAATGACCTGCTCGAACATTTCCTTCATAAAATCACCTCCGTCATGTGCCGATGGCCAGCCAGTCCACGTTACGGCTGGTATTGAAGCTGCCGCCGACCACGATGCTGGCCTGCGTGGTCGTTTTGCTGAAAACCTTGATCGCACCGTTGTCACCGCTCCAGTTGGTACTGGTAGTAGAATAGGTGACCAGTATCTTGGGCACCGCTGTGAAGCCAGCCGAAGAGTAGTTGATTGTCACGGAGCTGCTGCCGTTAATGGAGGTGGAGCCATACGCCACCTTGAAGGGCAGACGGGCGGCAGGCACCGTGCCCGTGGTCAGATTGGACGCGTTGTTTGCGCCGATGTTTGCTCGGGCGTTCGCGGCGCTGTTTGCTCCTGTGCCGCCGTTGGCGATGGGGACGGGCGTGGCCATGCCCGCATGAAAGACGCGGTAGGTGTAGTAGGAGCCGTCCACCACGTCCCGCAGCACCAGCGCGTTATCCCTGCCCGCTTCATAGGCAGCG
This sequence comes from Aristaeellaceae bacterium, assembly GCA_051886675.1. GTDB lineage: Bacteria > Bacillota > Clostridia > Christensenellales > Aristaeellaceae > UBA11524. The sequence continues at coordinate 1,714 of JBJEYH010000267.1, read as the reverse complement.
TTGCGCACCTCCAGCATGCGGCGGTTGTTGCCGCTGCTGTCCTGCCATGACGCAAAGGAGGACGCGCCCACATAGCTGCCCTCGAACACGGTGCGGTTGGTGGTGCTGTTGTAGGTGGGCAGCAGGTACACAGAAGGGTACAGATACCCGGAAATAGACAGGTTGCCCGTCATGGTATCGCCGCTCTTTTTCACCGCGCCCAGCTTAGCGCAGGCGTTGGATGCGGTGGTCGCGCCGGTGCCGCCCTGATCCACACCCAAAGGCGTCGAGAGCACCAAGGGCCAGCCAAACTCCACCTTGCCGGAGCTTTCCGCCACCTTGCCGAAGGCGACGCCGTTGCCGTCCTTGTAGAAGTCCATCAGCACCTGCTTGGTGCCCACGCTCACGGACTGCTCCACATAGTAGAAATAGTCCGACAGACGCACCTTCAGGTCATAGCTCTTGAGCGCGTCGAAGGTCGCGCTGAGCAGGAGGTTGGTGGCGCTCACTGCATAATTGGAAGCGGAAACCGTCGTGGCCTGCACCCATGACGTCGATGTGGTGAGCTTGTAATATACCGCGCAGGAGACCGTGTTCTTGCTGCCCACGGAGGACACGGAGCCCGCCAGCGACACGCGCACCTTGGTACCGTCCATCTGCGCTGCTGACCCGTCCGCATTGCAGCGTTCCGCCTTGAACTTGGTCAGCGAGGGCGGCGAATAATCCAGCACCGAGATGCTCCTGGTCGTGGTTGCCGTGCGTCCGCGGGAATCCGTCACCGTGACGGACATCGTCAGCGTACCGGCTGTGTTCAGGGTATTGCTGGTGAAGGACGATGCCGTGTAGGTCACATTATCCAGCGTGGTGCGGTAAGCGGAGATGGTGCTGCCCTGAGCGCCGGATGCAGAAATGCCCACCGTCAGCTTGGAACGGGTGCGGACATACCCGCCGAACTGAGAGGCGATGCCGCTGGTGGCTTCGGCGGTGGACACGCTGGTGATGCTCGGTACGACCGAGGACGGGACATTGAGCGTCAGCGTGACCGAGGAGGAGCCTGTCTCCGTGCCGCCCACGAAGGTCTTGCAGGTGATCGTGCACAGGCCCGAAGTAGCGTTGGGAATCTGCGCCGCCAGCGCCAGCCCCGGCGTCCACGACACCGACGCGCCCACATTGGTCGCAATCGTGCCGGTAGCGCTGCCAAAGGAGTAGGTCAGCGTGTGCGTGGCGCTGTCGGTCAGGCGGTTCGTGCTGATCGTCACCGCAGAGCCCAGATTGACCGAGGAAGATGAAACGGTCGGTACGCTGACACCCTCGGTGTAGGTCACGGTGATGGTGACGCTCGACCACTGGAGATAGTTGGTGGAATACCCCTGACTGCTGGCAACGGGGCTGGGGTTGTAGATGCAGATGGTGTTGTTGCCAGCCGCGAAGTAGGCGGCAAGATTCGTCAGCAGCGCGCCCGAAAGCGCGACGGTCGTGGTGTTGCTGTAGAAGGAGCCGGTGAAGGTGCCCAGCGCGTCACCCGCATACCCAGCGCCCGTCGCACCGGCGCTGGTGTTCTGGTAATTCGACTTGCGGACATAGACCGTCTTGGTATGCCCCGCACCATAGCCTGCCTGCTGGGACACGGCGGTGATGGAGATGCCCGTAATCACCTTGTTGGTCAGCGCCATGCCCGAAAAGCAGATAATGCCCACATAGTTGTAGGTGTTGGTGTAATACTCCTGACAGGCAT
>JBJEYH010000266.1:0-3093 GCA_051886675.1 Aristaeellaceae bacterium | reverse complement strand
AGCTGCACAACCGGCATCATCCGCGCGGGGATTCCGGCGGGGCAGAAGACCCGCATAACACGATCGTTCCGTGCTCTCCAGCTGCGCAACCGGCATCATCCGCGCGGGGATTCCGGCGGGACAGAAGACCCGCATCACACGATCACCCCGTGCGCTCCAGCCGCGCAGCCGGCATCATCCGCGCGGGGATTCCTGCAGAGCCGCAGGCCCGCGGGCATCCGCACGGGCGCGCGGCGCAAATCGCCCTGCTCCGCGGGACTGCGAAGCAGGGCGAGAGTCACTGGCCATGACGCGATGCCGGTCACAGCGTATCCACAAAGGCCGCGAAGCGTTCCGTCAGGAAGTCCAGGTTGCCCTGATCGCAGGCGGTGTCCCTGGCGGTGTTCAGGTGCGGCACGTACCAGCCCACCCCGGCGGTGCGCTTGCAGGTCATCACCGCCACGCCGCACTGGAAGCTGTCATGATCGGCGGTGTAGGTGGTCACGCCGCCCTCCAGCACATGGACGCTGCGCTCCGTGCCCTCCTTCATGGCGGCGCACAGACGCGCGTATTCCGGCCGCAGACGGGCCATCTTTTTCCCGATGACCAGCACGTCCGTCCCCACGCCCACGCAGTCCAGGTTCACCACGGTTTTCATGCACTGCACCTGCAGATGCGCCTTGCCGTAGGCCCGGGAGCCCTGCTTGCCCTGCTCGCTGTCGTCAAAGAGGATGAAGGCTACCTTGCTCCGCTTGTCCTCGGGAATGGCGGCCATGGTCTGCAAAAGCGCCGTCACGCCGGAGGTGTTGTTGTTGGCGTTCTGCTGATTGGCGGGGCCGTAGTTCATCAGCATCAGCAGCGCCACGTAGCAGAGCACGAAGATCCACAGCACCGCCGAGGGCTGGGCGATGATCAGGCTCAGCACCGTCGTCACCGCCGCGGCCACCACCAGCAGCGCCGCCACCACCAGCAGCTGCCAGGAATAAAACACCGCCGGATTGCGGGGAATCATCAGGCTGGGAAACAGGCTGACGGCGGGGGTATCATAATGGGCGGAGAAGATCACCGCCGCGTGCTCCGGATCGCCGATCACCACGTTGCGGTGCTTGATGAAGCGGCCGCATTCCTCCACCCGGGCCTTGTATCCGGCTTCCTGCGCCCGCTCGAGGGCATACTGCCGGAAGGCCTGCTTCTGCACGGCGGTCTTGCGCACGGGATATCGGCCCAGCATTTCTTCCAGGATGGTCATCAGGGTTCCTCCTTCTGTGTGTTACAGTGCGCCGGTCATATCGGCCAGCCCGGAAGCAATGGCCTCCAGGCAGTCCGGGTCGCACAGGGTGTCCTTGCGGGTGTGGATGCGGCTGCAGTACTCCCCCGCCACCGGATGCTTCCTGCAGGCGCACACCGCCACGCCGTGGACAAAGTTGGCCTGGTCGGAGGGGTACAGCGCCTTCTCCATGGGGTGGAAGGCCACGGTCTTCCCCGCCCGGGGCGTCACGGCCCGCTGCAGGCCTTCCCACAGGGGCAGATCCCGCACCCTCTTCGGGACGAAAAACAGAATGCTCTCCCCGACCCCCACGCAGTCCAGGTTGATCAGCAGCTTCTCCTGCTTCACCCGCCTGTGGGCCCTGGCGTAGGCGGCCGAGCCCAGCATGCCCTTCTCCTCGTTGTCGAAGAGGATGAAGGCTGCCTTCCCCCGCCGGTCCTGCGGGATGCGGGCCATCAGCGCCAGCACCGCCGCCACGCCGGAGGTGTTGTCGTTGGCGTTGCAGGGATTGGCCGGGCCCAGCATCAGGAGCAGCAGCAGCGCCATGTATGCAGCAAAGCCCGTCCAGTACGCCGCCAGGAACATCTCCGACCACGCGTAGACCGCCATGCCCGCCGCCACCGCCGGGACAGCCAGCAGCGCCACCAGCGCCAGCTGATACGCGAGGTACAGCGGCACGTTCCGCGGGGTGATGAAGTTGGGCAGGGGCATGTTCGCCGGGGTGTCATAATGGGCGGTGACGATGATCTCCGCCCCCTCCGGATCGCCGATGACCACGTTGTGGTTCACGCACAGCAGCCTGGCCGGCTCCACCTTCGCCGCATAGCCCATGCTTTCCGCCCTTTCCACCGCCCAGCGGCGGAAGGCTTCCTTCTGCGCCCGGCTCTTGCGCACGGGAAAGCGCGTCAGAATTTCCTCAAGGATTGTCATGCTTCTCCTCCTGCGCCCGGGCGGGCAGTATCTCCCGCACCCGCAGCACATTTTCCTCCACCGTGAAGCGCACCTCCAGCCCCGCAAAGCCGAAGCCGTACACCCGCCCCGGGTCGTTGTGGTAGGCCGGCCGGGGATCCTGCGCCAGCACGCCCCGCAGCGCCTCCGCCTTCCCCGGCGGCAGCATCGCCAGGCATTCCCCGGGGATCACCACCTCCACCTGACGCTTCGCCGTCTGATCGGTGAAGCCCCCGGTGGCCTCGGGATGGCAGTCGGCATAGGGCAGGTAGGGCTTCACGTCGTAGACGGGGGTGCCGTCCATCATGTCCGCTCCGGCGATCACCAGCACATGCCCCAGAAGCGGATCCTCCTCCACCCGCACAAGCCGCACGCAGCTCAGCCCGATGGGATTGGGCCGGAAGGGCGAGCGGGTAGCGAACACCCCCATGCGGGCATTGCCCCCCAGGCGGGGCGGACGCACCGTCGGCTGCCAGCGGCCTTCCTTCTCCCCCGCGCGCCGGGCCTCGTGAAAGCCCCAGATCAGCCACAGGTGCGAGAACGCCTCGATGCCCCGCAGCGCCTCCGCCACCCGGTAGGGCGGCTCGAACACCACCCGCGCCTCCACCTCCTCCACCAGCCCGCTCTGGCGAGGCAGGCCGAACTTGGTGGGAAAATCGTTGCGGATCCGGGCGATGATCTCCATGCGCTTACCTCCTTGGGCGTATACGCCCAGTGTACCACGTTTTGCCCCCGTTGGGAAGTCCCTCACATCACCCGCTGGAGAATCAGCTTCACCGTCACGCACACCACAAGCTGCGCCCCCGCGGCCAGCACCAGCGTCAGCATCACCGTTTCGCTGAAAAACCCCGCCGCGCAGCCCGCCGCCATCAGCCCCAGGGACAGGTACAGCCCCATGG
>JBJEYH010000265.1:0-3098 GCA_051886675.1 Aristaeellaceae bacterium | reverse complement strand
TCCGTGCTGACCCCGAACAGCCGGCTCATGGCCAGCACCCGCTCCAGATCCGGGATGGACTGCGCGCCCTCCCACTTGCTCACCGCCTGCCGGGATACCCCCAGCTTCTCCGCCAGCTCCTCCTGGCTCCAGCCGCTCTTCTTGCGCAGCTGAATGATCTTGTCCGCCAGTATCATGGAATGTTCCTCCCTGTCATGCATTGGCCCCTCGGCCTGGTCTGATCATACCCCATGGGCCGGTTGCGGGCCATCCATCCGGGCTGGAAATCTGTCAACCGGCGGTTGCAATGTCGCAATCGGCCGCGTTTCCCGCCCGGAATGTCCCTCTTTCCCTCACTCCAGGGGGATGCTGTCCCCCTCGTCGCACACGGGGTACAGCTGCCCGTCGGTGATCACATACGCCTCGCCGAACAGCTCCGCGCCCTCCTCGTCCGCCATGATGTAGCTGCCGTCCACCAGGGCGTAGAACACGTTGTCGAAGCTGTCGCCATAGGTGATGTCCTCGAACAGCCGCTGATCATCCAGGATGTTGTCCTTCACCTTCTGATAATGGGGCAGGACGTTGATCCACGTCAGCCCCAGCCCCGGGATCCACCGCTCATAGTCCGGATCGACGGATTCCCCCGCCTCCTCCGGCTGGGCGTAGACCAGATCGGCGCAGTTCATCGTGCCCGCGCTGATGCCCATCACCACCCCGTCGAAGTCCTGGAGCATTTCCCGCAGCCCCAGCGCCTGGAAGAAGGCATTCTCCGTGGGCACATGCCCCCCCGCCAGGATGATCAGCCCGCAGCCCTCCATCAGCTCGGGAAGATCATCGGCATTGCGGGCATCCACCAGGGTCAGCTCCTCCAGGGGCATATCGTGATAGGCGAAGCATCCCGCGAAGGTGGCGGTCATCTCGTCGTTCATGGCGAAGCTGTCCGGATCGGCGGCGATCATCAGTCCCCGGGTTCCGGGCGCCACGCAGGCTTGCAGGTTATCCACAAAGCCGTTGCGTACATCGAAAATACAGGGCAGGTCAACCCCTTCGGGCACGTCGTCGTCGCAGGGGCTGCTGGTCAGAAACAGTACCATGGCGCAAACATCTCCTCATGCATAAATTGGCTTACACGGATGATTCGACGCCCGGCGGCTTTTCCCTGCCGGGGAGCGCGCCCTTGAATCCGCGGGAAAAAGGTGCTACAATGCAGCTATCGGCCATAGAATACGCAGCGGGAGGTCACAGGCCCCCGCGCATCACAGGAAGGAGGCGCAGCCATGCGCATCAGCAGGGAGGATCCCCGACCCCGGGCCGAGCAGGACTGGAACGACCGCATTCCCGATCCCGAGGAGGATGACGACGCCCCCAGCCCCTACGAGCCCACCTACCGCGACGGCGCGCTGAAGAACGAGTGCTGGCGGGAGGAATAAGCCCGCCGCAGAGAGGATTGCCCATGAAAGCAACACAGAAAGCCCTGATCGCGGCCCTTGCAGCCGGGATTGTTTTGCTTGCCGTCCTTGCCGGGACGCTGCTGCTTCTTCGCGGGCATACCGTCCGGGAGCGCGCATCCGTCCGTGACCGGATGGCAGAGGTTGTGTCCGCCCATCAGGAGGCCCTCGCGGCGATGATGGGGGCGAATGACGTCAGCCAAGTACTCCGGCTGTTTGCCGAGGAAGGGATGGCGCTGACGTGCATCCCCGGCGACAGCGGCGTGTTGGCCTTTGAGTACGCGCCGTATATGGGCTTCTACTATTCCCCGGGCGACCAGCCGGAGACGGTGCCGGGCGTGGCAGCTCCCTGGATCCGCTACTTCCGGGCGGAGAGCGGCGAGCTGCCGGCCCACCTGAAGCCGGAGGGTCAGGGCTACGCCTGGCACGAGGAATGGGAGGGCGATGGCGGCAACAGCTACTACACCGAGAAGCTGGGCGACCATTTCTGGTACTACGTGCTGCTGTACTGACGAGCGTTCTTTCCGGCAGAACAAAACGCCTGTGGCCATGAGGTCGCAGGCGTTTGTCATGTTCATGAAGGCGCGGCAGCTCCGGTGCAGGCGGCGGATGCTTTCGCTTTTTATCATGTTGCTATCATTTTCTGCCGCGCAGGGGGCAGGCCTTCCCCTTCTTAGGAAGGTGGCCGGGCGCAGCGAGGTCGGATGAGGTCGTTCCCCTGCCCGGCAAGGCGGCCGGGCGCTGCGCGCTGATACAAGCCTTCCCCTCTGGGGAAGGTGGCCGAGCGCAGCGAGGTCGGATGAGGTCGTTCCCCTGCCCGGCAAGTCGGCCGGGCGTTGCACGCCGATACAAGCCTTCCCCTCTGGGGAAGGTGGCCAAGCGCAGCGAGGTCGGATGAGGTCGTTCCCCTGCCCGGCAAGTCGGCCGGGCGTTGCACGCCGATACAAGCCTTCCCCTTCTTAGGAAGGTGGCCAAGCGCAGCGAGGTCGGATGAGGTCGTTCCCCTGCCCGGCAAGGCGGCCGGGCGTTGCGCGCCGATACAAGCCTTCCCCTTCTTAGGAAGGTGGCCAAGCGCAGCGAGGTCGGATGAGGTCGTTCCCCTGCCCGGTAAGTCGGCCGGGCGCTGCGGGGAGGATGTGGCGTTCCCTTGCAGTTCGCGGAACCTGCCGTTTCCGACGCGGGCGAACTGACGTCGCCTGCCTGGAAACTCTGGCTTCTTTGCGTTCCCTTTTTATTTTTTCTTTGTGTTGCGCAGGGGCTAACGCCGCCCCTGCACCCGCGCAAGGGGTTTCACCCCTTGACCCATTTTCGCTGCCGCGATCCTTGTTACTTTTTCCGGAACAGCTCCTTGATGCGGCCCTGGACGGTTTTGGCCTTCTTCATGGCCACGGCGGCGTCCAGCGCGCCACGGCGGTAGTCGATATTGTCCGGCTCCCGGCGCACCGCCTCCCGATAGGACTGATGCGCCGACTCGTACTGGCGCATCTGCATGAGGATGTACCCCTGCAGATAGTACCACTCCGCGTCCTTGCGGTCGGCGCGCATCAGCTGGCGCAGGGCGCTCTCGGGGCTCTGCTGGCGGAGCATCTTGCGGGCCAGCTGCTTGGCGTCCTCGCAGGCGATCTCCTTGGTGTACATGCCCTCCCGCCGGGTGGAGGCCAGCTTCAGCGC
>JBJEYH010000264.1:0-3113 GCA_051886675.1 Aristaeellaceae bacterium | reverse complement strand
ACGGCGTGGGTCAGGCTGGTGGAGAAGGCCGTGGAGCGGAAGCCCCAGGCGTTGACGGGATCCGCCTCCAGCATGCGCGCGACCTGGGCGGACAGCTCGCTGCGCAGGGGCTCCTCCAGGGGCGGCGCGGCCCGCACCAGCAGCAGGGGCGCGGCGGCGGCCTCCGGGATGAGGACGTCCTCATCCACCGTGACGGTGCGGCCATGGGCCTCGTATGCCGCACGCCAGCGGACGGTCGCGCCGGACAGCTCCGGCAGGGTACAGAGAGCTTCGGCATGGCAGGGCAGGCACAGCGAAAGCGCGCACAGCAGGGGCAGGATGCGCTTCAAGGGGATCGTCTCCTTTCGGGGGATGCTTCCCCTGTCAGACGCGCCGGCCCCGCCGCAGGTTTTCCCGCCGCAAAAAAGTCCCGCCGCCTTGACCTGCCGCGCCGGGTGTGGTAAAGTGACACAGACAGCATGGGGCAGCCCTGCGCGGCCCGCCCCCACGGAAGAAAACACACAGGCGGAGGAACACGACCATGGACGCTTGGAGCATAGCATTGAACGGCGCGTGGGAAATGCGCCCGGCGGATGAGGACACCTGGATGCCCGCGAAGGTACCCGGCTCGGTCTACGCGGATCTGATGGACAACGGGCGGATGGAGGATCCGTTCTGGCGGGATAACGAAGTGAAGGCCTTCCACCTGATGGAGAAGGACTACTGCTACCGCCGCCGCTTCGCCCTGACGGCGGAGAATCTGGCCTGCGACCGGCTGCTGCTGGTCTGCGAGGGGCTGGATACCCTGGCTGTTGTGCGCCTCAACGGCGTCACGGTGCTGGAGGCCGACAACATGCACCGCCGGTGGGAGGCGGACGTGCTGCCCTTCCTGCGGGAGGGGGAGAACCTGATCGAGGTGGACTTCGCCTCGCCGGTGAATGCCATGCGCCGGGAATACGCCCGCTCCCGGGTGGACGGCTCCACGGACTGCACGCAGGGCTTCCCCTTCCTGCGCAAGGCCCACTGCATGTCCGGCTGGGACTGGGGCCCCCGCCTGCCCGACGCGGGCATCTGGCGGGACATCTACCTGCAGCCCGTGCGGAGCGGACGGCTGATCAGCGTGCGGGTGCATCAGGCGCATGAGGACGGAAAGGTGACGCTGCGCTTCTTCCCGGAGACGGAGGCCTGCGGCGACGCCCGGCTGACCGTCCGATACACCGTGACCGCCCCGGACGGCACGGCCCTGACCGCCGCGGACGACACCCTGGCGATCGGCGATCCGCAGCTGTGGTGGCCCAACGGCTACGGCGCGCAGCCACTGTACACGGTGCGGGCGGAGCTGCGCTGCGGGGATGAAACGGTGGACGTGTGGCAGCGGCGCATCGGCCTTCGCACGATGACCATGCGCCGGGAGAAGGATCAGTGGGGCGAGAGCTTCGAGACCTGCGTCAACGGGGTGTCCATCTTCGCCATGGGCGCGGACTACATCCCCGAGGACAACATCCTCCGCCGGGTGACGCCGGAGCGCACCCGCCGCCTGCTGCAGGACGCGGCGGATGCCCATCACAACGCCATCCGCGTCTGGGGCGGCGGCTACTACCCCGACGACTGGTTCTACGACGCCTGCGACGAGCTGGGTCTGGTGGTGTGGCAGGACTTCATGTTCGCCTGCGCCATGTACGAGCTGACTCCCGCCTTCGAGGCCAGCATCCGCGCCGAGGCCGAGGACAACATCCGCCGTCTGCGGCATCATCCCTCCCTGGGGCTGTGGTGCGGCAACAACGAGATGGAAATCGGCGTGGTGGAAAACTGGTACGATCAGACCCCCCGCCAGGTCACCGATTATGTGAAGATGTACGAGTACATCCTCCCCCGGGTGCTGGAGAAGACCGATCCCGACGCCTTCTACTGGCCCGCGTCGCCCTCCTCCGGCGGCAGCTTCGACAAGCCCAACGATCCCGACCGGGGCGACGTGCATTACTGGCAGGTCTGGCACGGCAACAAGCCCTTCACGGACTACCGGAATTATTTCTTCCGCTACGCGTCGGAATTCGGCTTCCAGTCCTTCCCCTGCAGGCGGACCATCGAGAGCTTCACCCTGCCCGAGGATCGCAACATCTTCTCCTACGTCATGGAGAAGCATCAGCGCAACGGCTCGGCCAACGGCAAGATCATGACCTATCTGGCCCAGACCTTCCTCTACCCCGGCACCTTCGACAGCCTGCTCTACGCCTCCCAGCTGATGCAGATGGAGGCCATCCGCTACGGCGTGGAGCACTGGCGGCGCAACCGGGGCCGCTGCATGGGCGCCATCTACTGGCAGCTGAACGACTGCTGGCCCGTGACCAGCTGGGCGTCCATCGACTACTTCGGCCGGTGGAAGGCCCTGCACTACGCAAGCCGCCGGTTCTTCGCGCCGGTGCTGCTCAGCTGCGAGGAGCAGGGCGCGCTGTCCCAGCTGCCCAACCTGAACGCCGAGCCTCTCGCGCCCGTTGAGAAGAGCATCCGCCTGAACGTGTCCAACGAGACCCGCGAGGCTGTCGAGGCCCGGGTGGTCTGGTCGCTGCGGGATCCCATGGCGCGGGTGCTGGAATGCGGCGAGGACACCGTCACGGTGGATGCCCTGTCCGCCCTGTGGCTTGACCGGCACGACTTCCCCGACGCGGATCTTTACGGCAGCTACGCCGCGTACGAAATGTGGATCGGCGGGGAGCGGGTATCCTCCGGCACGGCGCTGCTGTGCGCGCCCAAGCACTTCCGCTTCGCCGACCCGCAGCTGCGCCTGACCGTGGAGAAGGACGCGGTCACCGTCACGGCCTCGGCCTACGCCCGGTCGGTGGAGATCGTCTGCGAGGACGGCGACGTGATCCTGGAGGACAACGACTTCGACCTGAACGCGGAATCCCGCCGCATCCGCATCCTGCGGGGCGAGGGCAGCGTCTTCACCGTGCGCAGCGTGTACGACATCGGCAGGGAGCATGTCTGATTCCGGCAATACAAAAGCCGCCCCCCGGCGCATCATCCGGGGGAGCGGCTCTTTTTTTGCGGGACGACCAGCTCAGCGCAGCTCGTCGGGGATCCACCAGAGGCCGTCGTTGTTGGCCTCCAGGTAGGCCTTGAACTCGTCGGAGTGG
>JBJEYH010000263.1:0-14204 GCA_051886675.1 Aristaeellaceae bacterium | reverse complement strand
ATTGTGACATGTTTCTGCGCAAGCTGACGGTGATCGTGGTGCCGCTGGCGCTGGGATGGCTGCTATGCGTGCTGTTTCCGCTGCTGGGGGGGCTGGGCTTCTGGAGCAATGTGCTCAAGGGGCTGCTGCTGGGGGCAGGGCTGGCGCTGCTGCTGCCGCTCAGCGGCGCGGGGCGCAAGAAGGAGCCCTTCGCGGGGCTGATGTGGGTGCCCGCGCTGCTCATCGCGCTGACGGTGGGGTATCAGTATCTGCACAGCATCGGCGCGGCGTCGGTGCCCATGCTGAACATTCTGGCCACCACCGATGGTCAGGTGGTGCTGGTGGAGTGCGTGCTGGTGGGGTACATGGCCCTGCAGAGCCTGCGCACCCGGAAGTAATCCATGTAACAACTGCCATGAAACGGCAGGAAACCTCCCTGGGCCGGACGTTGTATGAAACAACAGGGCGCAGGGAGGTTTTTTGCACATGAAGAAGCTGACGATGCTGGTGATCTGTCTGATGCTGATGCTGTCCGCGGCGGGGGCGGAGGGCCCGCTGCCGGAGGAGCTGCTGCTGCCGGGGCAGGATCGGGTGACGCTGGCGGAAGCGGTAGGCATGGCCTGCGGGCTGACGGAGCCGGGGCACGGCGCGCAGATCAGCCGGGCGAGTCTGGTGCGTCTGACGGACAACACCCACGCCTGGGTGGTCACGATCCACGGGCGGGACGGGGAGAACCGGCGGGCCTGGACGTACACCCTTTCGGCGGACGATCTGGAGCCGCTCTGGCAGGAAGCCTCCGCGGGGGAAGATTTCCCGCGCACCCGGCAGGCCTGGACGGAGGCCTGGGGCGATGAGGCCCGCTGGACGAACGAACAGCGGATGCTCTTCGACCGGCTCTACGCCGTGGCGGGGGAGGCCGAAGCCGCCGACGGGCAGATAACCCGTGAGGAGGCCTGCGGCATAGCCCTGGCCGCGCTGGGTCTGCCGGACGACAGCGCGTATCAGCTGGCCTGCAGCCTGTCCGGCGGCAGGTGGCAGATCATTCTGGTGCAGGAGGGCGTGGCCATGTGGCAGGTGACCCTGGACGCCTCCGACGGCCAGGTGACGCTGATCACCCCCGGCGGCGCGGGCAACGGGTGAGCGGGACGGCCCCGTCGGCCAGGTGACGCTGCTCCTCCCCGGCGGCGCGGGCAACGGGTGAGCGGGACGCCTCCGACGGCCAGGTGACGCTGCTCCTCCCCGGCGGCGCGGGCAACGGGTGAGCGGGACGGCCCCGGCGGTCAGGTGACGCTGATCCCCCCGGCGGCGCGGGCAACGGGTGAGCAGGATGGCCCCGGCGGCCAGGTGACGCTGATCCCCCCGCGGCGCGGGCAACAGGTAAGCGGGACGGCCCCGTCGGCCAGGTGACGCTGATCCCCCGGCGGCGCGGGCAACGGGTAAGCGGGACGGATCCGGCGGTCAGGTGACGCTGATCACCCCCGGCGGCGCGGGCAACGGGTGAACGGGACGGCCCCGTCGGTCAGGTGACGCTGATCCTCCCCGGCGGCGCGGGCAACGGGTGAGCGGGACGGCCCCGGCGGTCAGGTGACGCTGATCCTCACGGCGGCGCAGGCAACGGGTAAGCGGGACGGCCCCGTCGGCCAGGTGACGCTGATCACCCCCGGCAGCGCGGGCAACGGGTGAGCGGGACGGCCCCGCCGGCCAGGTAACGCTGATCACGCCCGGCGGCGCGGGCAACGGGTGAGCAGGATGGCCCCGTCGGCCAGGTAACGCTGATCACCCCCGGCGGCACGGGCAACGGGTAAGCGGGACGGATCAGGCGGCCAGGTGACGCTGATCACCCCCGGCGGCGCGGGCAACGGGTGAGCGGGACGGATCAGGCGGCCAGGTGACGCTGATCCCTCCGGCGGCGCGGGCAACGGGTGAGCGGGACAGATCCGCCAGCCAGGTGACGCTGATCACCCCCCCGGCGGCGTGGGCAACGGGTGAGCGGGACGGCCCCGTCGGCCAGGTGACGCTGATCACCCCCGGCGGCGCGGGCAACGGGTGAGCAGGATGGCCCCGTCGGCCAGGTGACGCTGATCCCTCCGGCGGGGCTCCGCGGGCAGGGCATGCGGCATTCCCGCGGCGGTCATGGGCGCGGGGCGGCTCGTGCGCCGTCGGCCATCCGGTGTGCGGGAAAGCAGCCCGTCTGCGCGGAGCAGGCAGCAGCCGCGCGCCCATCAAAAGCGGCCGCGCGACAGCCCTCGCGGCCAGCGGCGCACGCCCCGGGGCAGTGAAGCCGGAGGCGCGTTCCGGGCCTGTCGGGCGGCGATCACTTCATCAGCTCCCTGCACAGCTGCAGGATCTGCGCTTCCACCCGGCGGCGCTGTCTGCCGGCGGCAAGGCAGTAAACCGGCCAGGCGGCCAGAAACAGCACAAGGCCGAGAAACGCGACGGCCGTGCCCGGCACGAACCATGACCCGCACTGCACCATGGCGATGCCGGCGCCATGGCACACCGTGCCGCAGAGGAGGGTCACCAGCGTGGCGGCGGCGCCTCTGCGCGCAACGCTCCTGTCCAGCTGGCGGAGCTGCTCCAGCTTTTCGTCCTCGCCGGAGCGGGGCTTTTTTTGCGCGGGGGCGTACTTCTGATAGATTTTCCGAACCTCCTCCTGGCGGTCGGCGGAAAAGACGTAGGTGGCATCGTAGCGTTCCCTGTCAGGCGTCACGGGGGATCATCTCCTTCACGCATTGCGTCCAGGGGCCCATGATAGCGCCGAAGGCTGAACCATGCGTGAACCGGGGATGAACAGTGCCCTTTCCCGCCCGCAAAAAAATGGACACGGCCTGCCGCACGCAAAGCCGTGTCCGTATGCTGTGACGCGATCAGAGCGCCAATGCCAGCAGCGCCGCGCCCAGGCCGATGACGCCCAGCACAGACAGCAGCGTCATCAGGCAGCCGGGGCCGAAGCAGCCACCCCTCCGCCGATAGCCGCGGGGCGGAGGCGGCGGGGGCGGAGCCATGCGTCTTCCGCCGCCGGGACCGCCGGGGCCGCGTCCTCCGGGACCGCCGGGACCGCCCGGACCGCGCCCTCCGGGACCGCCGGGGCCGCGCCCTCCGGGACCGCCGTTTCCCATCCGACTCACAGGTCATGCACCTCCTTTTCTGATTGATCCTCGGGGTTTCTGTCATGCGCCGCATTCCGCGGGCAGCTCCACCGTGAAGGCCGAGCCCGTGCCCACGCTGCTCTCCACGGTGATGGTGCCACGGTGCAGCTCCACGATCCTGCGTACCATGGGCAACCCCAGCCCGAAGCCCTCCGCGCTGTGGGAGGTGTCGCCCTGATAGAACTTGTCGAACATGTGATCCAGCGTGGCCTGATCCATGCCGCACCCGTGATCCGTGACCCGGAACACGGCCCTGTCCTCCTGCGCGCGCAGCTCCACCCGGACGGCCGCGCCCTCCGGCGAAAACTTGATGGCGTTGTCCAGAATGTTCCGCATCATCTGCAGCAGCAGGTCGGCGTTGCCGCGCAGCTGCACCGGCGAGATGTCCGTCTGCAGGTCGAGGCGCTTCTCGCTGCACTGGTGGTCGAACATCACCAGATTCTGCCGCAGCAGCTCGCTCAGGTTCAGCTCGTGGGTCTCCATGGGAGCGGCGGCGGTTTCCAGCCGGGTCAGGTACAGCACGTTGGCCGCCAGTGACGACAGCCGCCTGGCCTGGTCGATGATGATGTCCAGATATTCCCCGGTTTCCTCCGGGGAACACTCGCCGCTCCTGAGCAGCTCCGCGATGCTCACAAGGGTATGGATGGGCGTGCGGAATTCATGGGAAAAGTTGCTGATGAAGTCGGAGCGGAGAATCTCCACGCTGCCCAGGGCTTCCGCCGCCTTGTTGAAATTCTCCGTGAAGAGCAGAATCTCCTTCGGGCGGAAGTCGCTCATGGCGATCCGGGTGTCGAAATGCCCCTCTGCCAGCTGCTGCATGGCCTGGGACATCCGCCCGATGGGCCGGATCAGCAGATGCCGGATGATCCCCATGAGTATCGCCCCCAGCACCAGGCTGATCACGCAGATGGTCAGGATCATCACGCTGGGCCGCTCGATCAGGAACATGGGGGAGATGCGTCCCGTTTTCACGCCCATGTACCCGAACCACGCCAGAAACGATATCAGCAGCAGAATGACCGCGAAAAGGATGAGCGTCAGCAGGGCCGTCAGACCCAGGGCGGAGGTGGTCTTCTTTTGTTTAGTCAACGTGCTTCACCGCCTTGTAGCCCAGCCCCCGCACGGACACCAGCTCAAACTCCGGATAGCCCTCGAAGCGCTTGCGCAGCCGGCTGATGTGCACGTTCACGGTGCCGGCGTCGCTCTCGGAATCCAGGCCCCAGATCTCGTCCAGCAGCTGCAGGCGCGTGAACACCTGCCCCGGATACGCCAGCAGCTTGTACAGCAGATAGAATTCCTTGGGGGGCAGGGTCTGCTCGTCATCGCCGCGGGTGACCGTCAGGCTGTTGTAGTGCAGCGTCACCGGCCCGAGGGTGATCTTCTGCTCATCCACGATCCTCGCCCGGCGCAGCAGCGCCCTGATGCGGTAGAGCAGCTCGGTTCTGTCCACGGGCTTGGTCATGTAGTCGTCCGTGCCCACCAGGAAGCCCCGGTGCTTGTCCTCCTGCCTGTCCCGGGCGGTCACCATGAGGATCGGCAGGGTGCTGCCGCCTTCCCGCAGCAGGTTCGTCAGGGTATAGCCGTCCAGCCGGGGCATCATCACGTCCGCGACCATCAGGTCGACGTGCTCCGTGTCCAGCCTGTCCAGCGCCTCCTCGCCGTCATAGGCCGCGATCGCCTCGTAGCCGTTGGCCCGCAGACATGCGCACATCACGCGATTGGCGATCCGGTCATCCTCCACAACCAGAATCCGGAACATGGCAAGCTCCTCCCTCCGGAGAAAAATCATCTGCCCTTCTTATACCACGGAAGCATGAACAAAAGGTGAACATGCGCCCTCCCTTTCCGGCGGCGGAAGAAAAAGGATGAACAGGAGTTCATCCTCCGTTGATGCTCCGTTCACCGGACGCGCATAGAATCAGCGCAAATCCCGGCGGCGAAAGCCCCGGATGACAGGAGGCGCGGACATGGCACTGATCCGGCTTGAGCATATCACCAGGGATTATGGCGACGACAGGGGCGTATTCGACCTGTCCTTTGACATTGCGCGGGGGGAGGTGTTCGGGTTCCTCGGCCCCAACGGGGCGGGGAAAACCACCACCATCCGCCAGCTGCTGGGCTTTATCCGCCCGGACAGGGGAAAGGTGCTCATCAACGGCAAGGAGGTCAGATGCCGGTATCACGAGACCAACGCGCATATCGGCTATCTCCCCGGGGAGATCAGCTTCCCGGAGGGCATGAAGGGCACGGAGTACATCCGCTGGTGCGCGGCGCTGCGGGGCATGAAGGATCTGGGCCGCGCGCCCGGGCTGATCAGCCTGCTGGACCTGAAAAACGCCGACGGCGACCTCCGGCGCATGAGCAAGGGCATGAAGCAGAAGATCGGCATCGTCTGCGCGTTCATGCATGATCCGGACATGCTGGTGCTGGACGAGCCCACCAGCGGCCTCGACCCGCTGATGCAGGAGGCCTTCATCGGGCTGATCCGGGAGGAGAAGAAGCGCGGCAAGACCATCCTCATGTCCAGCCACATGTTCACCGAGATCGAGAAAACCTGCGACCGGACGGCCATCCTGCGCGGCGGCAGACTGGCCGCGGTGGTGGATATGGCCCGGCTGCGCAAGTCCTCCCGCAAGGAATACAGGATCGGCTTCGCCTCCCGGGAGGACAGCCTGCGCTTCGCAGGCGAGGGCTTCGACCTGGCGGGGGTCAGCACCGGCAACGCGCAGGCGCTGGTGCGGATCGACGACGCGGACATCAACCGGCTGATCGCCGTGCTGTCCGGGTACGAGGTCCGGTTCATCTCGGAAATCAAGCAGACGCTGGAGGACTGCTTCATGCACTATTACGACACCCGCGCCGGCCAGGACGGGGCGCAGTGAGGAGGATGACCGATGATTTCGAAGGCATTGTTCAGGAGGGACGTGAAGATCAGCCTGAAGCTGTGGCTGGTGGTGGTGGCGGTGATGGCGCTTCTGCTTTTCGCGCTGTTCTTCGCCACCTCCGGCATGGAGGGCGGCGGCGCCATGGTCATTGAGCAGTTCTACACGCTCTTTGCGGCGCTGATTCCGGTGTTCTTCATCGGCACCGCCGGCACGAAGCTGATTGCCGCCCAGGTGGACAACGGCTCCTTTTTCTGCGTGATGGCCGCGCCCCTGCGGCGCAGCGCCGTGGCCCTGACCCAGGCGCTGTTCCTGGTGCTGTCGGTGGCGGCGATGTACGTGGTGTTCCTGGCGGTGGGGCTGATCGCCTTCGCCCTGTGGGGCGGGATGCTGGCCATGAAGACCTTCCTCCTGCTGACCCTGGGCTCCTTCCTGCTGAATCTGGTGGTCAGCGGCATCGCGTTCCTGGCCACCTGCGCCTGCAGCGGTTCCGCGGCGGCAACCTCGGTGGGCACCGGCCTGCCGCTGCTGTTCTTCCTGCTGCACGTGGTGGGCACCTTCTTCGGCGGCAGCGGGATGCTGGGATACTGCAGGTATTTCACCATCCACTCCCTGTACAGCCCGGCGGACATCATCGCCTGCAATGCCAGCATGGCCGGGCAGTTCCTGATGCTGACGGTGATGGCGGCGGCGCTGTATGCGGCGGGCGTCGCGGTCTTCTGCAGGAAGGATCTGCCGCTGTGAGCGGAAAGGCCGGTGCGGGCAGGGCGGGACGGGATGAAACGGCTGCTGCGGGCCGCCGGCGCATGCGGCGCGGCGCAGGGTGCGTGCCTGCTGATGATGCAGCTGCTTCCGCTGCTGACCGTGCCGGCGAAGAAACGGCAGGCGTTTCCGCCGCAGGGAGGAATGGCGCGATGCAGCGGATGCGGGACAGGATACGGGCGCTGCAGAGGGCCGCATGCCAGCTGCATGCCCGGGCGCGCTGCGCCCTTGCGCGCGCGGTGGCCGGCAGCCTGCCGCTCCGGCTGCTGGCCCGGTATCCTCCGGGCAGGCGCATCCTGACGGACAGCCTGTTCCGGGAGGGGGTCGCCCTGCGGCTGGGGCTGCTGATCAGCGCGCTCTACGGCGGGGCGCAGTGCGTGGTCGCGCTGCTGGAGCGATCCGTCTGGCTGGGCGCGCTGGCCTGCTATCACATGCTGCTGGCCGGCATCCGGTTCTGCCTGATCCGCTCCATCCGCGTCAGGGGCATCGGCAGGGACGAGCGCGCGGAGTGGCGGCGGTACCGTCTGTGCGGCGTTCTCCTGCTGCTCATGACGCCGGTGTTTGCGGGCATTCTGGTGGTGATCGTCCGCAGGGGCAGCCATGTGGAATATCCCGGCTTCCTGATCTACTTCGCGGCGGTCTATGCCTTCGGCAGGATCGGGGTCGCCGCTTCCAGCGTCCGCAAATGCCGGCGATACGGCAGCCCTGTGCTCCGCGCGGCGAAGGACGTCAGCCTGATGGCGGCGATGGTCTCCGTCCTGTCGCTGGAAATCGCCGTCCTGTCCCGGTACGGCAGCATGCAGCGTCCGGCGTTCTATCAGGGCGTGATCGGGACGATGGGCGGCGCGATCTGCGTCTGCGTCCTGGGCAGGGCCATCGGCATGGTGGTGCAGGCCTCCGGACGGCTGAAGCGGCCGAAGGAGCCATCCCCCTGACGCCTGCTCCCCGCGCGGCGGATTCGGCAGATGCCGCGCCCTGAACACGCAAAAAAAGCCCGCCCGCTTCTCCCTTTTCTGCGGAGAAGCGGGCGGCTTTGCGTTACAGGCTTTTCAGCATGGCCACCATGTCGGCGAAGGCGCCGCGCTCGCCCTGCCAGGGATGCTCCCGGCTGGGCAGCAGGCAGTCCGTCACCAGGTAGCAGCGCATTCCCAGGGAGGACGCGGCGTACATGTCCTCGTTCTCGTCGTTGCCGATCATCAGGCAGTCGGCGGGGGACACGTTCAGGCGGCGGCATACGTCGGTGTAGTAGGCGGGGTTCGGCTTGCAGTACACGTCCGAGCTGTAGTCGGTCACCAGGTCGAAGTCCTCCGGCGCAAGCCCCACCCAGCTCAGCCGGGTGGCCTGCCCCGCCGCGGGGAACAGCGGATTGGTGGCCAGGGCGACCTTCTCCGCGTGCAGGCGCGCCTGACGCACCGCCTCCCGGGCCAGCGGGTTGGCGCCCGTGGCGCTGCGGGCCGCGTGGAAGCCTTCCGAATAGAAGCGGTCGCACACCGGCTCGACGGTCTCCCGGGGCATGCCCGTCCGGGCGGTGAAGACCTCCCAGAAGGTTTCCCGGTTCAGCCGGGAGCCGTCGTTGATCACCATGGCCTTCGTGCCGGCCCAGATGGCGTCAATCAGCGCGTCGGGCTTCAGCCCCAGGGGCGCGACCTCCCTGGCCAGCGCGCCGAAGTACGCCCGGGTGAACGCCTCCGTGTCCATGGGAAGCAGGGTGCCGTCCAGGTCGAAGAGAATCGCTTTCATGCCGGCACCTCCCCGGGGACCTCAGGCGTGACGCTGAGCCCTACGCCCAGTCCGCCGGGCCCCACGTGGCAGCTGACCCCCAGCGACAGCGGATCGCACAGCACCGGCATGCCGGGGAAGGCAGCCTCGATCTGCGCGACCCAGCGGGCGGTTTCCTCCGCGTCGGCGGAGGTGGCGGCCAGCAGATGCACCCGCCCCCTGGCCTGCGCGTCCCGGAAGCGGATGGCCAGATCGCTGCGGATAGCCTCCAGCATGGTTTCCCGGGCGCGGGCCATGCCGCGGCATTTCTTGAAGCTGTCCAGCTTGCCGGTGGCCAGCTTCAGCACGGGCTTGATGTGCAAAAGCGTCCCCACGGCGGCCACGGTGGGCGTGATGCGCCCGCCCTTCTTCAGGTAGTCGAGGGTCTCCACGGCGATGTAGACCACGAAATCATCCTTGGCTTTTTCCAGCGCGGACTGGATCTGCGCGGCGGTGCAGCCTTTGTGCATCAGCTCGATGGCGTCCAGCACGGAGCGGTGCTGGGGCGTGGCCACCCGGCCGTTGTCCACCACGAACACCCGCCCCAGGTAGGGCTCCTCCCGCGAGAGCATCACGGCGGTCTGGCAGGAGCCGCTCAGCCCGCTGCTCAGGGGAATGTACACCACCTGCTCATAGTCCTCCAGCGCCGCGTCCCAGAAGGCCGTCACGTCCCCCGGCGCGGGCTGGGAGGTGCCGATCTCCGCGCCCTCCCGCTGCCGGGCGAAAAACGCCTCCCGGCTCAGCGTCACGTTTTCCAGATAGGTCTGACCGTCCAGCATAAAGGGCATGGGCAATACCCGTACCCCCAGCGCATCCGCCGCCTCGGGAGAGATGCTGCTGTGGCTGTCGGTCAGGATGCCAAGCGGTTGTTTCATACGCCCTCCTCGCTCATGCTGCCTTTGATTCATCAACCTCATTTTAGCATTTCAGGGGGGGCAATTCAAGGCTTTGACCGTTGATGTTCGGTTGAACCTTTGTTCGCGTTTCTGGGGAACAGGGCTGTCAGACGTAGCTTTCGTCCTGTCCGAACAGAGGAACGAACTCCGCCGACGCCGCGGCCTTCTCCTGCACGAAGCCCGGCAGCCCCAGGGCCAGCATGTGATCGCGGACGCGGCGGTACTCCCGGGGGGTGATGGGCCGGTCAAGGCCCTTGATGGCCACGTGGTTGCAGGGGATGTACTGGCGCATCAGGCTCACGGGGACGCCGGCGGGGAGGCTGTCGTGGATCCAGTCCAGCAGGGCGATGGATTCGCTGGTCAGCCCCGGGAGAATCAGGTGGCGGATGAGGGTGCCGCGGGTCATGACGCCGTCCGCGCCGTATTGGGGGAGGCCGGTCTGGCGGACCATCTCGGCGATGGCGGCGCTGGCCACGGCGAAGTAGTCCCCGGCTTTGGCGCACAGGCGGCCCATGGCCTCGCTGCGGTGCTTGAGGTCGGGCAGGTACACGTCGATGACGCCCTCCAGCAGGCGAAGGGTTTCCACGGTTTCGTAGCCGGAGGAATTCCACACCAGGGGCAGGGGCGGCCGGTAGAGGGACAGCGCCTCCAGGATGGGATGGACGTAGGGCGTGGCGGTGATGAAGCTGATGCTCTGCATGCCCATGTCGGTCAGGCGGCGGAGGCTGTCGGCAAGCTCAGGGACGGTCATGGGCCGGCCCAGGTTGCGGTGGCTGATGTCGGCGTTCTGGCAATAGGCGCAGCGCAGCGTGCATCCGCTGAAGAACACCGCGCCCGTGCCCCGCGTGCCGCTGATGGGCGGCTCCTCCCACAGGTGGGGGGCCACCCGGGCGATCAGCATGCCCTCGGGCAGGCGGCAGAAGCCGTGGCCGGAATGCTCGTCCCGCGTCGCGCCGCACCGGCGGGGACAAAGGCTGCAGGTCATCATGAACAATCGCTCCTTGCGCAATGGGTTGTGGCAAGCGCTATTGTAGCATACCCCGCGATCCCCGGCAAGGCAGAAAACTTCCCGAGCCGCAGGAAAACGCTTGTATTTCCGGGCGGGATGTGGTATACTCAATCAGACTGAACGGATTGCGCCCGGCGGGCGCGGCCGTCAGCGCAGCGCAAGGACGCATTGCTGTTGATGAAAGAAGGGTTCGACGTAGAAGAGTGGACATGGCCTCGCTGCAGGGGCAGGAAGCAGGCAGGGCCCCCTTGTGCCCGTGACCTGGCATGCCGCGCTGCACAGGCTGATGTTGGCCACTCTTTTCTGTTGCCCTGATGGGAAAATCATCCAGATCGTGGAAGAAAAGGGGTGAACGCTGTCCATGCCGAAGGCGGAACTGACCCAGGTGGTCACGCCCCGGTGCCAGGCGCTGGCCGACAGAATGAACCTGGAGCTGGTGGACGTGAGCCTGGACAAGGAAGGCGCGGGCAAGTACCTGCGGATCTATATCGACAAGCCCGAGGGGATTTCGCTGGACGACTGCGAGGCCTATCACCGGGCCATCCAGCCGCAGCTGGAGCAGTATGATTACGACTTCCTGGAGGTATCCTCCCCGGGGGTGGACAGGCCCCTGAAGAAGGACCGGGATTTTGAGCGGGCCATCGGCAGCGAGGTGGAGGTTCACCTGTTCCGGCAGATGGACGGCGCCAAGACGCTGCAGGGGATCCTGGCCGACTACAGCAGGGACGAGATCGTGCTGGACTGCGGGGGCGCGGAGAAGCGTCTTCTGCGCAAGGCCTGCGCGCTGATCCGGCCCGTGGTGGACATGGAGGGCGTGGAAAGCGTCGACCTGTCGGAATAACCCCCGCCGTCCCCGGCATGCGGGATGACAGGGAATGCATACAATATCTCTCGGAAGGCGGATAGAAAGAACATGGCAAAATCGGAAGTTATTGAGGCAATCAAGCTCCTGGCCAAGGAGAAGGAAATCAGCGAGGAGATGCTTTTCGCCACCATCGAGGAGGCGCTGAAGGCGGCCTACCGCAAGAACCTGCCCAAGGGCGTGCCGGTGCCCAACAACCTGGCGGTGACCGTCAGCCGCACCGACGGCGTGGCCCATGTCTACGCGCGGAAGCTGATCGTCCCCGAGGTGGAGGAGCCCGGCAACCAGATCACCCTGGAGGATGCCCAGGCCATCCGGCCCAGCTACCAGATGGGCGACATCGCCGAGGTGGACGTGACGCCCAAGGGCTTCCTGCGGGTGGCGGCCCAGACGGCCAAGCAGGTGATCATGCAGCGCATCCGCGAGGCGGAGCGGGGCAAGATCTACGACGAGTATATCGAGAAGGAAAGCGAGATTCTCACCGCCATCGTGCAGCGGGTGGAGCCCAAGGCCGTGTATGTGGAGCTGGGCCGCACCGAGGGCGTGCTGGAACTCAACGAGATGATCCCCGGCGAGGTGCTCCATGACGACGACCACATCAAGGTCTACGTGCTGGAGGTGCACCGCTCGGGCCCGGTGGGTCCCCGGGGGCCGCAGGTGCGGGTGAGCCGCATCCATCCCAACCTGGTCAAGCGCCTGTTCGAGATGGAGGTGCCGGAAATCGCTGCGGGCACGGTGACGATCAAGTCCATCGCCCGCGAGGCCGGCAGCCGCACCAAGATGGCGGTGCATTCCTCGGACATGATGATCGATCCGGTGGGCGCGTGCGTGGGTCAGCGGGGCAGCCGCGTGGACCGCGTGGTGACCGAGCTCAAGGGCGAGAAGATCGACATCATCAAGTGGAGCAGCGATCCGGCGGAATTCGTGGCCAACGCGCTGAATCCGGCGCATGTGCTGAGCGTCTTCGTGGCGGAGAACGAGAAGGCCTGCCGCGTGGTGGTGCCGGACAATCAGCTGTCCCTGGCCATCGGCAAGGAGGGCCAGAACGCCCGCCTGGCCGCCAAGCTCACCGGCTGGAAGATCGACATCAAGTCCCAGTCCCAGGCGGCGGAAATGACCGACATGGTGGACGAGCCTGTGGAGACTGTGCCCATGATCGACGACAGGGACCTGTTCCCGGCGGATCTGCCCGCCGATGAGGACGATACCCTGTAAGCGGGGCTTGAGGAAATCGGGAGGAAGCAGAGCGGAATGAAACCGAAGAAGATCCCCATGCGCATGTGCGTGGGCTGCCGGGAGATGAAGCCCAAGAAGGAGCTGATCCGGGTGGTGCGCTCGCCCGAGGGCGTGGTCTCCATGGATCCGGTGGGCAAGAAGCCCGGCCGGGGCGCCTACGTCTGCCGGAGCGAAGCGTGCCTGAAGCGGGCCATCAAGCAGAAGCAGCTGGAGCGTCAGCTGGAGACGGCCCTGACCCCGGAGGTGGCCGACGCATTGGCGAAGGCCCTGGCGGAGCTGCCGCCCCGGACGGAGGCGACGTAAGCGTTGGATGAAGGAAAGCTCCGGGGGCTGATGGGTCTGTGCGTGCGGGCCCGGCAGGCAGTGTTCGGCGAGGACGGCTGCCTGAAGGCCATCCGGCAGGGGAGCTGCGGGGTGCTGCTGCTGGACGGCGGCGCGTCGCGGGCGACCCGGGACAAATACCACAGCGCATGCATGCATGCGGGCGTTCCCCTGGGCGAGCTGCCCGAAGGGCTTCTGTACGAGGCCACGGGGCGTCCGGGCGTGGCCATGGCCGTCAGCAGCGGCGGCCTGGCGGAACAGATCAGGCGGATTCTTCCGGCCACATCGCCGGATCAACCAATGAAATCGGCAAATAAATGCGGGGGTGCAAGCGTCGAATGACGAAAGTGAAACTGAAGGATGCCACCAAGGAACTGGCCCAGGACGCCGCGAAGGTGCTGGGCGACGCTACCCGGGTGCGCAAGAGCGCCGACGCGCTGGTCAGGAGCCTGCGCGAGGTGCGTGACGGCTTTGTCCGCAAGCAGGAGGAGCAGGCTGCAAGGCTCCGCCGCGAAGAGCAGCAGAAGGTCATCAGCTCCCATTCGAAGGCCTTCACCATGCTGGACGAGGAGGAGAAGGCTCAGGTAGCCGCGGCTCAGGCCGCCGAGGCCCAGCAGAAGGCCCGGGCGGAGGAAGCTGCCGCGCCCCAGAAGCCTGCCGAGAAGCCGGCCCCCAAGGCCGAGCCTGCGCCCGCCGCGAAGGAAGCGCCCCGGCCCGCCGAGGCCAAGGCCGAGCCCGCGCCCGCCGTGAAGGAAGCGCCCAAGCCCGCCGAGCCCAAGGCCGCGCCCGCGCCCGCCGCGAAGGAAGCGCCCAAGCCCGCTGAGCCCAAGGCCGAGCCCGCGCCCGCCGCGAAAGAAGCGCCCCGGCCCGCCGAGCCCAAGGCCGAGCCCGCGCCTGCCGCCAAGGAAGCGCCCAAGCCCGCCGAGCCCAAGGCTGAGCCTGCCGCCCGGCCCGCTGAGAAGAAGCCCGCCATCGGGCAGATCATCAGCCGCCCCGGCCAGCAGACGCCGCCGCCCAAGCCCGTTGGCCTGGCGCCCAACGTGATCCGGCCCCCGCGGCCCGCGCAGCCGGCCCAGCCCGGTCAGCCCGGCGCCCGGCCTGCCGGCCCCTACGGCCGTCCGGCGAATCCCCAGGGCCCCTATGGCCGCCCCGCGAACCCGCAGGGCCCCTATGGGCGTCCGGCGAATCCCCAGGGCCCCTATGGCCGCCCCGCCAATCCGCAGGGCCCCTATGGGCGTCCGGCGAATCCCCAGGGCCAGGGCTTTGCCCGTCCTGCCAATGGGCAGGCCGCGGGTCAGGCTGCCCGTCCCCAGGGCAATTTCGCGCCCCGTCCCCAGGGCGGCGCGGGCT
>JBJEYH010000262.1:0-3162 GCA_051886675.1 Aristaeellaceae bacterium | reverse complement strand
ATCGCCTTCCCCAAGGTGCGCGACGCCTCCTGCCTGATGACCGGCGCGCCGGACTTTGTGGATCCGGAGCAGCTGGAGGTTCTGCAGCTGGGCGCCGCGGCGGCCCAGGAAAAGACCAAGGCTGCCCCCGCGAAAAAGCCGAAAATCGTGGTGCAGCAGGTGGCGCAGCTGGCCAAGCTCTCCCTGAGCCCCGAGGAGGAGAAGCGCATGGGCGGGGAGATGGAAGGCATTCTGGCCTTCGCCCAGGCGCTGCAGCAGGTGGACACCACCGGCGTCCCCATGACGGCCCATGTGATTCCCACCCAGAACGTGCTGCGGGAGGACGAGCCGGCCGCGCCCTTCGACAGGGAGAAACTGCTGGCCAGCGCCCCCACCCGCACGGAGGAATGCGTCACCGTTCCCAAGACCTTTGAGTGAAGGAGGAGAGCATCATGAAGCGTATCACATCCATGACCATGGGAGAGCTGGCGGAGCAGCTGGCCAGCGGCGCGCTGTCCTCCCGGGAAATCACGGAGGCATACCTGGAGCGCATCGCCCGGGTGGAGGACAAGGTTGGCGCGTATGTGACCGTCTGCCGGGAGGAAGCCCTCCGCCAGGCCGACGAGGCCGATGCCCGCCGGGCCTCCGGAGACGCGGTGCATCCCCTGTGCGGCGTGCCCGTGGCGGTGAAGGACAACATCTGCACCGAGGGCATCCGCACCACCTGCTCGTCGAGAATGCTGGAGGACTTCGTGCCCCCCTACGACGCGGCGGTGTGGGAGAAGCTGCGTGAGGCGGGCTGCGTGCTGCTGGGCAAAACCAACCTGGACGAGTTCGCCATGGGCTCCTCCACGGAGAACAGCGCCTTCCACCTGACCCATAACCCCCGCAACCTGGCCCATGTGCCGGGGGGCTCCTCCGGCGGCAGCGCGGCCTGCGTGGCGGCGGCGGAAGCGCCCTTCGCCCTGGGCAGCGATACCGGCGGCTCCATCCGCCAGCCCGCGGCCTTCTGCGGCGTGGTGGGCATGAAGCCCACCTACGGCATGGTCAGCCGCTACGGGCTGATCGCCTTCGCGTCCTCGCTGGATCAGATCGGCCCCATGACCCGCACGGTGGAGGATAACGCCCTGGCCCTCGACCTGCTGGCGGGCCATGACGGACGCGACACCACCTCGGTGGATCGCGCCTACGGCAGCATGACGGCGGAGCTGAAGGACGGCGTGGAGGGCCTGACCATCGGCCTTCCCCGGGAGATGTTCGCCGAGGGTCTGAGCGCGGACGTCCGGGACGCTGTGATGCGCGCCGCGGACACCCTGCGCGCCCTGGGCGCGGAGGTGAAGGAGGTCAGCCTGCCCTCCCTCAAGTACGCGCTGCCGGCCTACTACGTGATTTCCAGCGCGGAGGCCTCCTCCAACCTGGCCCGTTTCGACGGCGTGCGCTACGGCCGCCGGGCGGCGGAATACGCCGACCTGGAGGAGCTGTACGTCCGCAGCCGCAGCGAGGGCTTCGGCCCGGAGGTGAAGCGGCGGATCCTGCTGGGCACCTACACCCTCTCCGCCGGATACTTCGACGCGTACTACAAGAAGGCGCTGGAGGTGCGGACGCTGGTGATCCGGGACTTCCAGAAGGCCCTGTCCGGGTGCGACGCCCTGCTGGGCCCCGTGGCCCCCACCACGGCCTACCGCATCGGGGAGAAATCGACGGATCCCCTGGAAATGTACCTGGGCGACATCCACACCGTGCCGGTGAACATCGCGGGGATTCCGGCGCTGTCCATGCCCTGCGGCACGGACGGTCAGGGTCTGCCGGTGGGTCTGCAGCTGATGGGCGCGACCTTCTCCGAGCCCCGGCTGTACCGCATCGGCTACGCGCTGGAGCAGGCGCTGGGCGCCATGAAGGAGGTTGAGCTGTAATGGCAGCATTCCGTATGATCGACGGGTATGAAATGGTCATCGGCCTGGAGGTGCATGTGGAGCTGAAGACCCGGACGAAGATCTTCTGCTCCTGCCCCACCACCTTCGGCGCGGCTCCCAACACCCAGTGCTGCCCGGTGTGCATGGGCTTCCCCGGCACGCTGCCGGTGCTCAACCGTCAGGTGGTGCATTACGCCGTGCTGGCGGGCCTGGCCACGGACTGCACCATCGCCCGCTACGCCAAGCAGGATCGGAAGAACTACTTCTACCCCGACCTGCCCAAGGCCTATCAGATCAGCCAGTACGATCTGCCCCTGTGCGTGGGCGGCCATCTGACCGTGGAGACCGACGAGGGCGAGAAGCGCATCGGCATCACCCGCATCCACATCGAGGAGGACGCGGGCAAGCTGATTCACGACCCCGAGCAGGGTACGCTCATCGACTGCAACCGCTGCGGCGTGCCGCTGATCGAGATCGTCTCCGAGCCGGACATCCGCACGCCCCAGGAGGCTGTGGCCTACCTGCGCAAGCTGAAGGCGGTCATCGCCTACACCGGCGTCAGCGACTGCCGGATGCAGGAGGGTTCCCTGCGCTGCGACGTGAACCTGTCCATCCACAAGCCCGGCGAGCCCTTCGGCACCCGGACGGAGATGAAGAACCTGAACTCCTTCGCCTCGGTGCAGCGGGCCATTGAGGAGGAATACCGCCGTCAGGTGGAGGCTGTGCGCAAGGGCGAGGCCATCGTGCAGGAGACCCGCCGCTTCGACCAGGCCACCGGCAAGACCTCCTCCATGCGCCGCAAGGAGGACGCCAACGACTACCGCTACTTCCCCGATCCCGACCTGGCGCCCATTGTGCTGGCGGATGATCTGCTGGCACGCTGGAAGGATGAGCTGCCCCAGCTGCCCGACCAGCGCAAGGCCGCCTATGTCCGCGACTGGGGCCTGACGCCCTACGCTGCCGAGCAGCTGGTGGCGGACAAGGGTCTGGCGGATTATTTCGAGCGGGCGGCGGCATCCACCACGGCGGTGAAGACCCTGGCCAACCTGATGATCACCGAGGTGTTCCGCCTGCTGGAGGGCGAGGACGCGAAGGTGCCGGTATCTCCGGAGCATCTGGCGGCGGTGGCCGGCATGGTGGAAGCGGGGATCATCAACAGCGGCGCGGCGCGGAAGGTCATTGCGGCGCTGTGGCAGCAGGATGAGGATCCGGCGGAATACGTCCGCCGCAGCGGCCTGGAGCAGCTCAGCGACGAAGCGCAGCTGTCCGC
>JBJEYH010000261.1:0-3170 GCA_051886675.1 Aristaeellaceae bacterium | reverse complement strand
GAGAAATTCGGCATCTATCGTCACTCCATTGAGCATAATAAGCCATACGGCGGAACCACTGTAGCACACAAAAGCGCGGGATGCAAGTTTTTCTGTTGTTTCTGCAAAGATTGCGGCGAATGGCCCCGCTTCATGGGGAAAATCAGGCCACGGATGCGGAGCGGAGACGCGCATCCTGCAAATTCTACCCGGCCCGCCATCAGAAGTACCGGGAGTGGATCCGGAGGAAAGCGTCCTCCGTCAGGGGCGTGAAGCCGTTCTTTTCGTAGAAGGGCGCGGTGGCCCGGGTGGTCTGCACCAGCCATTCCGCGCCGGGGTAATGGGCGCGGCACCGGCGCAGCAGCTCGCTGCCGATGCCCCGGCCCTGCCAGGCGGGCTCCACCGCCAGGTCGTACACCACGGCGCGGACGCAGGTATCGCTGAGCACCCGCACCGCGCCCACCAGCCTTTCCCCCGCCCAGGCGGAGATCACCAGCGTGCTGTGGCGGAAGGGCGCGCTGAAGCTGCGGCGCAGTTCGTCGGGGCAGTCCTCATCAGCCCAGCCCACCGCCCGGAACAGCCGGAACAGCTGCTCGTCAGGAAGGGCCTTGCGTTCCTCGTCGTAGATGATCATGGTTGCCTCCTTTTTCGGGGTGCGCGGCATCTGCGGTGCGGAACAGCCGCTGTCCGGCGGCGGAGGAGGGGGCGCAGGCCTCGCCGGTTGCCGCCGTGTCCGCTGCCGGAGAGGTGGTTTTTTCGTTGTGGAAGTCCCTCGTGACCCAGCGGCCGACGCAGGGCGTAGGGGTCTGGTGGTGCGGAGCCTGTGCCGGGCGCAGGGGCTGGCGGTTCGGAGCCTGTGCCGGGCGCAGGGTCTGATGGTACGGAGCCTGTGCTGGGCGCAGGGGTCTGGCAATTCGGAGCCCTTGCAGGGCACAGGGTCTGATGGTGCGGAGCCTGTGCCGGGCGCAGGGGCTGATGGGTGCGGAGCCTGTGCCGGGCGCGTGGGCTGGCGGTTCGGAGCCTGTGCCGGGCGCAGGGGTCTGGCAATTCGGAGCCCTTGCAGGGTGCAGGGGCCTGATGGTGCGGAGCCTGTGCAGGGCGTAGGGTCTGATGGTGCGGAGCCTGTGCTGGGCGCATGGGCTGGCGGTTCGGAGCCTTTGCAGGGCACAGGGGTCTGGCAATTCGGAGCCTGTGCCGGGCGCGTGGGCTGGCGGTTCGGAGCCTTTGCCGGGCGCGTGGGCTGGCGGTTCAGCGCCTTTGCAGGGCGCAGGGGTCTGGCAATTCGGAGCCTTTGCAGGGCGCAGGGGCTGATGGTGCGGAGCCTTTGCATGGCGCAGGGGGCTGGCGGTTTGGAGCCTTTGCAGGGCGCAGGGGGCTGGCGGTTCGGAGCCTTCACCGGGCGCAGGGGTGCAGGCGATTCCTCCGGGGCTTCTCCCGCCGCCGGGATCGCAGTGGCCGGGCCGGTGCCTTCCGCAGGCAGCGCCCTTCAACGCAAAAAAGTGGCCGCAGCCACTTTCACGACATGCAAAAGCGCCATCCAACCGGACGGCGCTTGCTGGCAATGTGCCTTTCGTCTGGAGCGGGTGACGGGAATCGGACCCGCGTAGCCAGCTTGGAAGGCTGGAGCTCTGCCATTGAGCTACACCCGCATGTGGAGCGGTAGACGGGGCTCGGACCCGCGACCTCCACCTTGGCAAGGTGGCGCTCTACCAACTGAGCTACTACCGCATGTTCCACGTTTATCTGGGGTGCGAAGGAAACTGTGCGGACGATGAGACTCGAACTCATACGCCCTGGGACACCAGATCCTAAGTCTGGCGCGTCTGCCATTCCGCCACGTCCGCACACAACCCGCTTTGGAAGGCAGATGGGAATGACCCATTGGAGATTCGAACTCCAGACACCTTGATTAAAAGTCAAGTGCTCTGCCAACTGAGCTAATGGGTCATACATGCTGGGGTGGCAGGGCTCGAACCTGCGAATGCGGGAGTCAAAGTCCCGTGCCTTACCACTTGGCTACACCCCATCGCAGGTAACTGGGCCGCTGTACAGCAGCAGACCGGGGAAAAATGGGGTGAGTAGTGGGACTCGAACCCACGGTCTTCAGAGCCACAATCTGACGCGTTAACCAACTACGCTATACCCACCATATCATGCGCGCCTGGAGGGGCTCGAACCCCCGACCCACGGCTTAGAAGGCCGTTGCTCTATCCAACTGAGCTACAGGCGCAGGCCGCAGACCAGATTCCTCCAAAAGGGCGTGCCAGCAGCGGCAACCTTCATCGTCAACCGCTGACAGTGATAGATTATAGCATCCCCGATGGATTCTGTCAAGCGGTTTTGCCGATTTCGCCAAAATTATTCCGCGTTACAGCACGTCCCACGTCGCCGGCTGCCACAGCGTCACCGCGCCGGTCTGCCGGGTCTTCTTCACGTCGATCAGCCGCTGGTTCCGGCTCCCGCAGAACTTCAGCTCCAGGCTCCTCTGCGCCAGAATGAACGGCCCGTCCACCAGCACATCCACCGCCTCCAGCAGCGCCAGCCGCGCCGGATCGGCCTCCTGCATCAGCTTCTCCCACGTATACCCGGTATAGCACCACACGCTCAGGCCCAGGTCATGGGCCGCCTCCGCCAGCGCGCGGCAGGCCTCCGGCTGACAGAAGGGCTCCCCGCCGGACAGGGTGATGCCGTCCAGCAGCGGATTCTCCCGCACCTGCCGGAGAATCGTCTCCGTATCGACCGTGCGTCCGCCCTCGAAGTCATGGCTTTGCGGATTATGGCACCCGGGGCAATGGTGGGGGCAGCCCTGGGTAAAGATGGTATACCGGTACCCCGGCCCATCCACGATGGAATCATTCACGGTACCTGCGATGCGGATATCCATGGTCGGCTCCTTTCGGGCGAATGGAGGGGACCGGTGGGCAGTGCCCACACCCGGCTCACGATCGAGTTGCGCCCCTCCGGTCATGCTGAATGCGTGTGTGAGTGTGGGGGACGCTGGGGCTCCTCGGTGGGCAGTGCCCACACCCGGCTCACGATGGCGTTGCGTCCCTCCGGTCATGCTGAATGCGTGTGTGAGTGTGGGGGACGCTGGGGCTCCTCGGTGGGCAGTGCCCACACCCGGCTCACGATGGCGTTGCGTCCCTCCGGTCATGCTGAATGCGTGTGTGAGTGTGGGGGACGCTGGGGCT
>JBJEYH010000260.1:0-3182 GCA_051886675.1 Aristaeellaceae bacterium | reverse complement strand
TCCATCAGCGCGTAGATGGCGTTCATCACAGGCTCTCCTCCTTTCCCGTGCCGAAAACGGCGGCAAACTCGTCCGTGGCGAATACGGCCTCGGGGGTGCCCTGGCAGAGCACGCTCTTGTCCAGCAGCACCACATGATCGGCGTATTCCCGCACCAGGCGCAGGTCGTGGCTCACCAGCAGGATCGCCATGTGATGGGTTTCCTTCAGCCGCAAAACCGTGTCCAGGAACATCTGCAATCCGTTCTGGTCCACGCCGGAGACAGGCTCGTCCAGCACCAGCAGATCCGGCGCGGGGCTCAGCGCCAGGGCCAGCAGCACCCGCTGCAGTTCGCCCCCGGAGCACCGTCCCAGCTGCCGCTGGGCCAGTCCCCCCGCCTCCACCATGTCGAGAGCCTCCTGCACCCTTTGCCTTGTGGCCCGGCTGACCCCCGTCCATACCGGCCGCCGCGTGAACGCCGAGGCCAGGAAGTCCTCCACCGTCAGGGGCATCTCCCGGTCGAACACCAGATGCTGGGGCACATACCCGATGCGCACATGAGGAATATCCCGCCCGTGGTCGTCCACATGGCGGATGGCCCCGCTGTGGGGCAGCTCCCCCAGCAGCGCGCGAACCAGGGTGGTCTTGCCCGCGCCGTTCTGGCCGATGAGCACGGTCAGCTGTCCGCAGTGGACGTGCATGGACACGTCCTGCAGAAGCGTCTGTCCGCCCCGCTGCACCGACACATGCTCCAGCCCGATATGACACAGGGAACAACGATGCTCCGACATAAAAGCCTCCTTCAAAGACTACCGATGCGCAGTCTTTTCCATGATAACGCTGACATTATAGCACACATTGCCCCGCAAGGGAAACGGTTTTTCCGCATTCACGGCAGGACTTGGCGTTTCCGGCGGCGTATAAGATGAAAGGAATCATCCCATCGTGATGAAGGAGGACTTGCCATGATTGCGCTGGCCTGCGACCATACCGGCATTGAAATGAAGAAGGAAATCATGAAGCTGCTGGACAGCATGAACCTGACCTACAAGGACTTTGGCGTCAACGAGGCCGTGTCCTGCGACTATCCCATCTACGGCTACCGCGCCGCCAGGGCCGTGGCCGACGGCGAATGCGACCGGGGCATCCTGATCTGCGGCACGGGCATCGGCATCGGGATCGCGGCCAGCAAGGTCAAGGGCGTGCGGGTATGCACCTGCTCGGACGTGTACAGCGCCGAGCTGAGCAAGCGTCACAACAACAGCAACATCCTCACCATGGGCGCGCGGGTGGTGGGCATCGACCTGGCGAAGATGATCGCCACCCACTGGCTGACCGCCGAGTTCGAGGGCGGGCGGCATCAGCGGCGCATCGACATGATTGCCGCCATCGAGAACGGTGAGGAGCTGTGAGCATGTTTATTGCCGACACTCATGCGGACACGCTCTACGCCATGGGCGTGGAGCACGCGACAAAGCTGACCATCACCCCCGAGCGGCTGCGCCGGGGCGGCGTGACCCTGCAGACCCTGGCCCTGTGGACGGGCCCCGAGGGCCGCAGGGGCGACGTGGAGGGCATCATTCAGGCGGAGCTGGCCCAGCTGCCCGTGCTGGAGGCTGCGGGTGTGCGCCGGGTGGACGATCCTGCCCAGGCCCGTGAGGGCGAATGCTGCTGCATGCTCTCCATCGAGGGCGGCGAGGTTTTCGAGGAAGGCCTGCACACGGTGGAAGCCTGGCGCAGGCGGGGCGTGCGGATGGCCGCGCTGCTCTGGAACAACGACAATCTTCTGGGGCATTCCGCCAAGTCCGGCAGCGACGAGGGTCTGACCCCCTACGGCGTCCAGGTGGCGCGGGAGATGCAGCGGCTGGGCATGGCCGTGGACGTGTCCCACCTGAACGAGGCGGGCTTCTGGGATCTGTTCGCCAAGGGCGACCGGCCGCCCATGGCCAGCCACTCCTGCGTGCGGAGCCTGTGCGATCACTTCCGCAACCTGAACGACGATCAGCTGGAGGCCATGGTTCAGTACGGCGGATACATTGGCGTGAATTTCTTCCCGGCCTTCCTGGCCACGGAGGGGCAGGTCACCGTCCGCACCCTGGCGGAGCACATCGACTACATCTGCCAGATGGGCGGCGCGGAAATCGTGGGCCTGGGCAGCGACTTTGACGGCATCTCCCGCACGCCCCGGGGGCTGGATCATCCCGGCGATCTCCCCAACCTGTTCAACGAGCTGCGCCGCATGGGGTACAGCGAGGACGCCATCGCAGGCATTGCGGGCGGGAATCTGCTGGCGTATTTCCAGCGGATCCAGTGAGCATGACGGAGGATGAGGGGCGCTCCGATGAAGTGCGCGGAACCTGCCGTTTCCGGCGCGGCCGGACTTCGTCGCCTGCTTGGAAACTCTGGCTTGGGGCGTTCTCTTGAGGGGGGATTCAACCTGCCGTTTCCGGCGCGGGCGGACTTCGTCGCCTGCTTGGAAACTCTGGCTTGGAGCGTTCTCTTGAGGGGGGATTCAACCTGCCGTTTCCGGCGCGGGCGGACTGCGTCGCCTGCTTGGAAACTCTGGCTTGGGGCGTTCTCTTGAGGGGGGATTCAACCTGCCGTTTCCGGCGCGGCCGGCCTGCGGCGGCTGCTTGGAAACTCTGGCTTGGGGCGTTCTCTTGAGGGGGGATTCAACCTGCCGTTTCCGACGCGGCCGGCCTGCGGCGGCTGCTTGGAAACTCTGGCTTCTTTGCGTTTCCTTCCTTATTTATCCTTTGTGTTGCGCCTGGGCTGCCGCCCAGACCTGCGCAGGGGCTGACGCCGCCCCTGCACCCGCGCAAGGGGCATCGCCCCTTGACCCTTTTCCGCTGCCGCGTTCCCTTGGTGTTTTTCGTTTGAGGTTCCGGTCATACTATGGCCGGAACTTTTTTCTTTGCAGGAGGCTTGCCATGATCCGCACCGAAAACCTGTCCAAACGCTATGATCTCTCCGGGAACAGTCTGGAGGCCCTGCACGGCGTGACCCTGCACATCCGCCAGGGGGAATACGCCGCCATCGTGGGGCCCAGCGGCTCCGGCAAAAGCACGCTGATGAACATCCTGGGCTGCCTGGATGCCCCCACCTCCGGCACCTATCGCCTGCACGGGCGGGACGTGTCCACCCTCTCGCCGGCGGAGCTGGCCCGGGTGCGGGGGGAGGAGATCGGCTTCGTGTTCCAGGGGT
>JBJEYH010000259.1:0-3184 GCA_051886675.1 Aristaeellaceae bacterium | reverse complement strand
CCGGGCGGATCAGCCTGCGCCTGGGGGAAAGCCCCTGTGTGTACTATTTCGGGCATATCGGGTATCACGTGGACGAGCCCTACCGGGGGCAGCACTATGCCCGGCGGGCCTGCGCGCTTTTGCGGCCGCTGATCGTGGCTGCGGGCAAGAGCAGCGTGGTCATCACCTGCGATCCGGACAACGTCCCCAGCCGCCGCACCTGCGAGGGTCTGGGCTGCACGCTGGAGCGGATCGTGAACGTGCCGCGGTCGATTTCCTCCCGGTGGGAGATCAGCGACGTGAAGTGCCGCTACATCTGGCGGATGGACGGCTGACAGGCAATTTCCGGTGCCGGGCAGGGTATGATAAGCATGCGGCGGACAGGGCCGCGAAGGGAGCGGGACGATGGAGGTTCAGGCAAGGGGCGTAAAGGTTCACTGCGAGATCGCCGGCACGGGGGAAAGGCGCGTGGCGCTGCTGCACGGCTGGGGCTGCGACGGCAGGCTGATGAAGCCCGTGGCGGACTTCCTCAGCGGGGATATGACGGTATTGTCCATCGACTTTCCCGCCCATGGCGAGAGCGGCCGTCCGCCGGAGCCCTGGGGCGTGCCGGAGTTCGCGGCCTGCACGCTGGAGGTGCTGCGCCAGCTGAACTTTCTGCCCTGCAGCGTGATCGCCCATTCCTTCGGGGGGCGTGTGACCATTGAGCTGGCGGCGCAGGACGATACGCTCTTTGAAAAGCTGATTCTCACCGGCAGCGCGGGGCTGCCGTCCCGTCCCACCGGGGACGGGCAGAAACGCAGCGAGGAATACCGCCGACGCCGGGAGCGCTGGGAGCAGCTGAAGAAGCTGAGGATCCTCGGCAAGCTGCCGGACCGGATGATCGACCGGCTCCGGGAGAAGTACGGCTCGAAGGATTACCTCGCCCTGGACGAGGAGATGCGCAGAACCTTCGTCAAGGTGGTCAACCATGATCAGACGGAGCTGCTTGCGCGCATTCATCAGCCCACGCTGCTCATCTGGGGGGACAGGGACACGGAGACCCCCCTGTGGATGGGCCAGCAGATGGAGCGGGATATTCCCGACGCGGGGCTGGTAGTCTTTGAGGGCGGGACGCACTTCGCCTATCTGGAGCAGGTGCAGCGGTTCAACCGGGTGGCGAAGGTGTTCCTGACGGGGCAGGGCGCATGACCGGCGGGACCGCTGATGAAACCCCTCAGGATGCTCCAATGAATTTCCGATGGAGGATATCCGGATGAGCAACACATGGTTTGCCTGGCTGACGGTGCTGGCCACGGCGGCCTCGTCCGTGGTGGCGGGGCGGAAGCTGATTCATTACTTCCAGCTGGAGAGCTACCAGTTCCCCGGCTATTTCCGCACGCTGCGGCGCAACCTGCCCGGGACGCTGGTGCCCGGCGCCCTGCTGTGCGCGGTGCAGCTGGCGCTGATCGCGGCCTTCGGCTGGTGCGTCAAGGCAGGCTGGCTCCATGGCGCGCTGGCGGGCGTGCTGCTGGCGGTCCTGTCGCTGGGCGCGGCGTGGGGCATCCGCGGGCTGACGATGGAGAAGAAGGCCAAGAAGCCCCTGGTGTTCACCCCCCGCGTGAAGCGGCTGTATGCGGTCAGCGCGGCGGTGTATGCGCTGGCGCTGGCGGGGATTTGCGCGCTGGCGGGGGAGGCCTGGATGTGGCTGGGGCTGTTCCCGGCGCTGCTGCCGCTGTGGGTGGCGCTGGCGGGGCTGCTGGCCTGGCCCATTGAGAAGCTCATCAGCGAGCTGTACTTCCGCGACGCCCAGCGCATGCTGCGCGAGCGGCCCGACCTGATCAAAATCGGCATCACCGGCAGCTACGGCAAGACCAGCGTCAAGTTCATCCTGGGCACGCTGCTGAGCGAAAAGTACCAGACCCTGGTCACGCCCTCCAGCTTCAACACCCCCATGGGCGTGACGAAGGTCATCCGCACCAAGCTGCAGCCCGCCCATCAGGTGTTCGTGGCGGAAATGGGCGCGCGGCACGTGGGGGACATCAAGGAGATGTGCCGTCTGGTGCATCCCACCTACGGCGTGCTGACCAGCGTGGGTCCCCAGCATCTGGACACCTTCAAAACCCTTGAGCGCATCAGGAAAACCAAGTACGAGCTGATGGACGCCATCCCCCCGGAGGGCTGCTGCTTCTTCCCGGACGACGGGGATATCTGCCGGGAGCTGTACGACCGCACGGAAAAGGAAAAGCGGCTGTGCTGCGTGCATCCGGGCGACGCGGACGTGTGGGCGGAGGAGATCACGGTGTCCCCGGCGGGGAGCAGCTTCCTGCTGTGCACGAAGGAGGAGCGCATCCGCTGCGAAACCCGGCTCCTGGGCGAGCACAATATCCAGAACATCCTGCTGGCGGCCACGGTGTGCCTGCGACTGAACATGACGCTCCGGCAGATTGTCCGGGGCATCAGCCGGCTGGAGCCGGTGGAGCACCGGCTGCAGCTGATCCCCTCCACGGGCGTGACCATCATTGACGACGCATTCAACAGCAATCCCCGGGGCGCGCAGGCCGCGCTGGATGTGCTGAAGCAGTTCAGCGGGCGGCGCATCATCATCACCCCGGGCATGGTGGAGCTGGGCGGGGAGGAAGCGGCCTTCAACCGGGCCTTCGGGCGGAAGATGGCCTCCTGCGCGGACGTGGCGATCCTGGTGGGCCGCCGGCATACCCAGCCCATTGCCGAGGGCCTGCGGGAGGCGGGCTTCCCGGAGGAGAACATTCACCCGGTGGGCAGCCTGGCCGACGCGGCGGCGCTGCTGCGGATCCTGGGCCGGGCGGGGGACGTGGCCCTGTTCGAGAACGATCTGCCGGACAACTATTCCGAGACGTAAGGTCTTTCAGGAGGATGAACGACATGAGCAAGATTCAGCTTGGCGTGATTTATGGCAGCCGCAGCTGCGAGCGCGAGGTGGCCATCATCAGCGCGGTGCAGCTGATGAACCACGTGGACACGGAGAAGTATGACGTGATCCCCGTGTACATCAGCGAGCAGGGCATGTGGTACACGGGCGAGGCGCTGCGGGACATCAGCGCCTACACGCCCTTCAACCCTGACCGCAAGGGCATCGAGCAGGTGCATCTGGACGTGACCGCCGGCTCCGGCGCGCTGATGGCCACCCGTCCCGGCAAGGGGCTCTTCGGGCATCCGACGCAGGTGGTGGCGGCGCGGCTGGAGG
>JBJEYH010000258.1:0-3206 GCA_051886675.1 Aristaeellaceae bacterium | reverse complement strand
GTGCCGGACAGCATGACGCTCACCGTCGGCTCCGCCCCGGACAACGAGCTGATCTGCCGTCAGCCCTACATGAACGCCCATCATCTGGTGCTGGAATACCGCGGCCGGAGCTGGACGGCCCGGTGTCTGGACGCTGCCTACGGCATGTACGTCAACGGCCGGCGCTGCCAGCAGCAGACGCTCAGGCCCGGCGATGTGCTGTCCGTCCTGGAGCAGAAGCTGATTGTGCTGCCGGGGCTGATCGCCTTCAACGCGCCCGACGGGCAGACGTCGCTGCGCGCAGGCAGCGTCCTGCAGCCGCTGCAGCCCCCGCGCATCACCCTGGAGCAGGTCTTCACCAGCACGCCGCTGGAGGACTTCTTCTACCGCGCGCCCCGGTTTTCCACAGGGCTGGAAAATCAGTCGCTGACCGTGGACAGTCCCCCCGCACCCCACGAGCCCAGCCAGACCAACGCGCTGCTGACCATGGCCCCCGGTCTGCTGACGGGCGTGGTGTCCCTGGCGATCACCACCAACCCGCTGCTGCCCCTGGCCTCCCTGGCCGGCGCGACCATCTTCCCCTTCATCAACCGCAGGAATGCCGAGAAGCAGCAGGCCGAGGACGAGGAGAAGCGCAAGGCTGCCTACAAGGCCTATCTGGATGATATCGAGAAGCACATCGCCGACGTGACCGCCCGGCAGGAAGCCGCGCTGCGCAAGCGCAACCCGCCCACCACGGAGCGGCTGGCGGCCCTTGAGCATGCCCGGCACCGCCTGTGGAACCGCAACAGCCTGCAGGCGGACTATCTGGAGCTGCGGCTGGGCACGGGGGAAATCCCCCTGCAGTACGACATCACCTTTCCGCAGGATCACTTTGAGCAGCAGAGCGACCCCATGAAGCAGCTGATGCGGGAGCTGCGGGATCGGGAGCGCACGCTGAAGGACGTGCCGGTGGTGCTGCCGCTGTCGCGCTTCCGGTGTCTGGGCGTGGCCGCGCCCCGGGATGCCCGCACGGCCCTGGCCGCCAATCTGATGACGCAGCTGGCCGTCGACTACGGCTATGACGAGCTGAAGCTCTGCCTGATCGGCAGCGGCATGCCCGCGCTGGACGTGTACACCTGGCTGCCCCACACCTGGGACAACAGCCGCAGGAATCATCTGGTGGCGCGCACCCCCGATGAGGTGCAGCGTCTGCTGCCCATTCTGGACGGCATGCTGTCCAGCCGGGTCATGGAGCGCGGCAAGAGCGTCCTGCCCGAGCCGGGCGAAGCGGAGCTTGTCATCTTCCTGATGGACGACGGGATCGCCCAGAGCGGGATCATCAGCCGGCTGCTGCTGGATCGCGCCTACCGGGGCGTGCGGGTGATCGCCCTGTCGGAGCACAGCCGCCGCCTGCCCCGCCGCTGCGACGCGGTCATCAGCGTTCATCAGGGCGAGGGCCGCATGATCTGGCAGGAGGACGCCGGCCGCCGGATGCTGACCTTCACCCCGGAGGGCAGCGCGCTCCCGGAGGCGAACAAGCTGGTATCCACCCTGGCCAACCTGTACCTGGATCTGCCGGACACCTCCTCCCGCATTCCGGAGAGCGTGCCGTTCCTGGATCTCTTCGGCGTGCAGGACGTGCATGCGCTGAACGTGCTCACCCGCTGGCGGCGCAACAACCCTGCCAATTCCCTGGCCGTGCCCATCGGCATCGACGAGGACGGAAGCCTCTGCTGCCTGGACGTGCACGAGCGGGGCGATGGCCAGCACGGCCTGATCGCCGGCATGACCGGCTCGGGCAAGTCCGAGCTGATCATGACCTACATCCTGTCCGCGGCGGTCTGCTTCAGCCCGGAGGAGATGGCCTTCCTGCTCATCGACTACAAGGGCGGCGGCATGGCCCAGGCCTTCGAGCAGCTGCCCCATACCGCCGGCATCATCACCAACCTGGACGGCAATGCCGTGGGACGCTCCCTGCAGGCCATCCAGAGCGAGCTGGTGCGCCGCCAGGCCATCTTCCATCAGACGGAGCAGGCCCTGGACATGACCGGCATGAACATCATCAAGTACCAGCGGCTGTACCGGGAGAAGCGGGTCAGCCAGCCGCTGCCCCATTTGCTGATCATCACCGACGAGTTCGCCGAGCTCAAGACCCAGGAGCCGGATTTCATGCAGCAGCTGATCAGCGCGTCGCGCATCGGCCGCAGCCTGGGCGTGCATCTGATTCTGGCGACGCAGAAGCCCTCCGGCGTGGTGGATGAGCAGATCTGGAGCAACACCAACTGGCGCATCTGCCTGCGGGTGCAGGACACCCGCGACAGCCAGGACGTGATCAAGTGTCCCGACGCCGCCGCGCTGCCGGGGGTGGGCCGGTTCTATGTGCAGGTGGGCTATGGCATGCTCCGGCAGGCCCAGTCGGGCTTCACCGGCGCGCCGTACCTGCCCAACCGCCACGCCGACGTTTCCTGCGGGGTGGACGTGCTGGACGCCTCCGGACACGTGCTCTCCCACAGCGAGCTGCCCCGCAGCGGCAGCAAGGGCCGCACGGAATACCAGATCAGCGCGGTGGTCGCCTACCTGAAGCAGGTGGCGGACATGCAGCATCTGCACTGCCAGCCCATCTGGCTGCCGCCGCTGGAAAAGGTCATCTCCCTTGCATCCCTGCGCCGGAAGTACGCCGTGGAGGATTCCCCCTGGACGCTGTCGCCCGTCATGGGCGAGATCGACGACCCCGCCACCCAGAGCCGCCGCCTGCTGCGCTGCTCCCTGAGCGATGGGAAGAACGTGATGGTCTACGGCGGCGTGGGCAGCGGCAAGGCCATGTTCCTTGCAGCGGCGCTGGAGGATCTGCTGCTGCACCACGGCCCACGGGAGCTGAACCTGTACATCCTGGACTATGCCGACGAGGGGCTGGGCGTCTACCGGGACGCGCCCCAGGTGGGCGACGTGCTTACCCCCGGGGAGGACGAGAAGCTGCGCAATCTCCTGCGGCTGCTGATCCTGGAGGTGGAGCGGCGCAGGACGGCGCTGTCCGGCGGCATGGGCGCGGAAGCCCTGCCGGAGCGTCTGGCCCGGGCGGGCCTGCCCCATATCCTGGTCATCGGGCATCACATCCACGTCCTCCGGGAGAAGCTCAGCGACGACCTGACGCCGCTGACCCGGCTGCTTCGCGACGGCCCCCGCTACGGCGTGAGCTTCCTTGGCACCACCACCTCCCCGGGGCAGATCGGCTTCAAGCTGCAGGA
>JBJEYH010000257.1:0-53015 GCA_051886675.1 Aristaeellaceae bacterium | reverse complement strand
CCTCAAAGGACCGCAGATCCAGCCCTGTCTGCCGCTGCACCTTGTCCAGGCGATAGACCAGGGTGTTGCGGTGGATGTACAGCTGCCGGGCCGTGTCGGACAGGTTCAGATCCTTCTTGAAGAACATGTCGATGGTGTAGAGCATCTCCTCGTTGAACAGCCGGGCGGTGCGCCGGTTGAACAGCAGGTTGTGATAGTAGGCGCTGATGTCC
Source organism: Aristaeellaceae bacterium (assembly GCA_051886675.1). Classification (GTDB taxonomy): domain Bacteria; phylum Bacillota; class Clostridia; order Christensenellales; family Aristaeellaceae; genus UBA11524. The sequence goes on along the minus strand of JBJEYH010000257.1, from coordinate 52,803 downwards.
TGCGGCAGCTCCATCAGGAAGCGCTCCAGGATCAGCCGGTTGAAGACGTAGATGCTGTCCTCCGGCTGGAACACCCGGCCCACCTCGATGGCCCTGCGCGCCTCGGCATAGCTTTCCCGCAGCTCATCCAGGGTATTCCGGCTGCAGCCGATGCCCACGGTCATCTGATGGGCCGTCTCACCCATGAGGGTCTCCTGCAGCGCCTGGGCGTACATGGTCAGATCCTCCATGGATTCCACGTCGGTCATGTCCTTGATGAGCACCACGGTATGCCGGTCCACATCCACCAGCACGTCCCGCTCCTGCATGGGCGTGATGTCCCGCAGCAGGTCGAAGGCCCGCTCGTTCTCCGTCTGCACCATGTGGAAGACCATGACGCACCGCTCCAGCTCCCGGGGGATCTGATGCTCGTTGCTCAGGGCCTCCAGCTCGGCGCCGGACAGATCGCCGCGGAGCATCCTGCGGTACACGTCGTAGCAGTTCTCCGCATGATGATCCGCCTGCGCCACGGTGGATACCAGCGCGCCGGCCAGGGTCAGCACGTCCGCGGCGCCGGGAGCATCCGCCGGACAGCTCAGCACCACGGGCGGCTGCGACACGGCCAGGTACAGGCTGCCATCCGCCGGCGTCAGGGCGCCGTTTTCCAGCTCCTTCAGCTCCACGTGGGGCCGTACGTCATATTCCTTATCCAGCACGGCCACAGGAATGGTCAGCCGCGCCAGTGTGGTTTCCATCTGTTCCAGCAGATGCTTGTCCAACACAGTGTTCGCTCCTTCCCTCAGCGCCAGGCGCACAGGATGCTACCACTTTATTATACCACAGCTTCCAGCCGCTGAAAAGTGAATCGCCCCCGGAAAATTGAAACTTTTTGTGACATTTTCACAAAACGGATCGATAAACGCGGTAAATGATCGATCCGGCTCCGCGGAATACGCACGCGAAAAGGCGGCCCCCCGGTTGAGGGGCCGCCTGGTTTGAGCCGTCATTAGCGGTTCAGGATGGTCAGCTTGGTCTCCTTGTCGAAGAAGTGCAGACGGTTCACATCGAAGGCCACCTTGATCTTGTCGCCGGCACGGCTGGTGGTGCGGGGATCAACGCGGGCGATGATGTTGTCGGTCTTGCCGGTGGTCTTCAGGTACAGATAGGTCTCGGAGCCCATCTGCTCGGTCACTTCCACGTCAGCGGCGATGGTGGCGGTGGGCAGAGCGGCCAGCACGGCGGGATCATCGGAGATGTTCTCGGGACGGATGCCCAGGACGACTTCCTTGCCGATGTAGGACTCGTCGATAAACTTGGCAACCTTGGAGCCGGGCACGACGATCTTGTTCTCGCCGAACTTGGCCACGACGTCCTGGCCCTCGCGATCCAGGCGCACGTCGAAGAAGTTCATCTGGGGGCTGCCGATGAAGCCGGCCACGAACTCATTGGCGGGATAATCGTACAGGTTCTGGGGAGTATCCACCTGCTGCACGACGCCGTCCTTCATAACCACGATACGGGAAGCCATGGTCATGGCCTCGGTCTGGTCATGGGTAACATAGATGAAGGTGGTCTGCAGGCGCTGATGCAGCTTGGTGATCTCGGTACGCATGGCAACGCGCAGCTTGGCGTCCAGGTTGGACAGAGGCTCGTCGAACAGGAAGACCTTGGGCTCACGGACGATAGCACGGCCCAGAGCAACACGCTGACGCTGGCCGCCGGACAGAGCCTTGGGCTTACGGTTCAGCAGGTGAGCGATGTCCAGGATCTTGGCAGCGGCTTCAACCTTGGCCTTGATCTGATCCTTGGGAACCTTGCGCAGCTTCAGGCCGAAGGCCATGTTGTCAAACACGGTCATGTGGGGATACAGAGCGTAGTTCTGGAACACCATGGCGATGTCGCGATCCTTGGGAGCGACGTCATTGACCAGCTTGTCGCCGATGTACAGCTCGCCCTTGGAGATCTCCTCCAGGCCGGCGACCATGCGCAGGGTGGTGGACTTGCCGCAGCCGGAAGGTCCGACCAGAACGATGAACTCCTTGTCCTCGATGTCCAGGTTGAAGTCGGACACCGCGGTGACGTTGCCAGTGTACACCTTGTAGATGTGCTTCAGGGATACGCTTGCCATAATGAACTCCTCCTCTGAATGTCATGTGCCGGTTCCCTCATTGGAACCTGCCCCCTTTGACTGCTGTAATTATACAATTTTTTGACCAGATTGTGAATTGGCCGAAGTGACAAGCTTCTCGCGGTTTCTTTGTACAGAATGTATGTGTCGGGCGGAATGCGGCCAGATTCGTCAGGATTCTACTCCTGCCGCAGGGCGTCCACAGGCTGCATGCCCGCCGCCTTCACCGCCGGCGCCACGCCGAAGATCATCCCCAGCGCCCCCGCGCAAAGCAGCGTGGGCACGGCTGTCCCCGCCGTCAGCGACGCGCTCAGCCCGATGATCCTGCCGAACAGCGCGATCATCCCCACGCCCAGCATAAGCCCCAGCAGCCCGCCCAGCAGCGCGTAGCACACCGCCTCCATCAGGAACAGCGCCGCCACCTGCCCCGACGTGCCGCCCACGGCCTTCATCAGCCCGATCTCCCGCCGCCGCTCCCGCACCGATACCAGCAGGATGTTGATCACCCCGATGCCTCCGGTGACCATGCACACCGCCGCCACGCAGGCCAGCACCATCACGAAGATGCGGATCACCGACCGGGCCGCGTCGATCTCCGTCTGCAGCGTCGCCGCCTGATAGCCCTCGCCCAGGGTGGACAGGGCCATGGCCGCCACCTCGTCCGCCCTGGCCCCGTGGGGCACGGAGACCGTCACCTCGCTGACGGCGGCGTCGGGATAGGTGTCCAGGAGCGTGCGCAGGGGCAGCGCCACCACAGGCCCCGTGGCCTGCGCCGCCGCCGGAGCCGCCACGCCCACCACCGTCACCTGCCTGATCCCAAGGCTGATGCGCCGCCCCACCGGGGATCCCCCAAGGGCCGCGGCCAGGGCCTCGTTGATGACGGCCACGCTGCTTCCCTGCTGGTATTCGCGCTCCGTGAACCATCTTCCTTCCAGCAGCACGGGCTGCAGCACATTTTCCGCCCCCGGGCCGTACCCCGTGACGGATACCAGCACCACATCGCCATCGGATGCCACTGCCCCCGCGGTATACGCCGCCGCGCAGGCCGCCGCCCCCGATGCCTCCGTCACCCTTTCCGCGCTGCCGGCAGTCAGGCTGTGGCCGCTCTCCGCCGTCAGCCATACCTTGTCAACGCCCAGCTTGTCGATCTCGCGCTCCACCTGCACCTGCCCCGCCGCCCCCAGGGTGATCACCGTCAGGATCGCCGCCACCCCCACCCCAAGGCCCAGGATCGTCAGCAGCGTGCGCATGGGATTCTTGATCAGGTTCGTGGCCGAGAGCCACATGACGTCCCGCAGCTTCATGTTCCCGCCTCCCGGATCCGCTGACCCTCCACGGTGTCCGCGCCGTCAAGCACCACCTGCGTCCCCAGCGGCAGATCCACCCAGCAGCGCGTATCGTCCGCCAGCAGCACCGTCACCGGCGCCGTGTAGCACCGCCCGTCCGCCACCCAGCGCACCGTGTCCCCCTCGCCGATGGCCGCCACGGGCAGCACGGGCACGTCCTCCCGGGCGCAGCGGATGATCTCCGCCTCCACCCGCGCCCCCAGGGGCAGCGACAGATTTTCCTCCGGCGTCAGGTTCACCTGGCAGACGGTCTGGCCGTTTTCCGCCCGAGCCTCGCCGATGCTCTCCACCCGCGCCATGCACAGGGTTTCGCCCTCGTGCAGGAGGCGCGCCTGCATCCCCGGCGCAAGCTGCTCCGCGTCCCGCACAACCGCCTGGCACTGGATCTGCTGCCTTTCCCCGCTCAGCGCCACCGCCACGGCCCCTGCCGCCACGCCGCCCTCCTCCGTCACCAGCACCTGCTGCACCAGCCCCGCCGACGCCGCCCGCACCGTCAGCGCCGACAGCGCAAGCCGCGCCTCCGCCAGCGCCGTGTCCGTCTCCCACGCCGCCGCCTGGCTGACCCCCGCCCAGGCACCCTCAGGGGCCGCTGCCGGCAGCGCCGCGCTCTCCGCCTGACGGCTCACCGCCGTGGATACCGCCAGCTCCTGCGCCGCGCCGCTCAGGCGGAACAGCGGCTGTCCCGCCGCGACCCGGTCCCCCGGGGCTACGTACACCGCCTCCACCAGCCCCGTCGCCGGACTCACCGCCGCCCGCTCCGCCTCATAGCGCACCACCCCCGTCACCGCCGTGACCTGCTCCACCCGGCCCGACTCCACCCGGCACAAGCGCACCTGCGCCGCGCGCTCCGTGGGCTGCGCCTGCCGGATCGCCCAGGGCAGCGCCGTCATCAGCGCCGCCGCTGCCGCCGTCACCGCCGCCATCCATGCCGTCGCCCTGACCTTGTTCAATGCCGCACCGCCTTCCTTCCCATTCAGACGTACTATTTCCGGACGGGCGGCAATTCATGGCGGCAATGCTTTCCTCCATATCCCCAAAACGTCACAAGAGCCGCCGGGGGAATTGCTTCCGAGCCGGCGGCCCTTGCTTGTATGGAGGATAGGGAGGTTGACATTCTTTTGGAATGTCGGGGAAAAAAGGAGATGCGATCCGTCAGGCGGTGGCTTCCTTCCTGATCGCAAGATTAAGATAACCGAGAATTATGAAGTCTGTATGAACGATTGATGAATATTCATAACAAATTTTCCGTTTGGGACATTTTGCCCGGCTTTACCGGTGCTTGTTGAGCTCCGCCCGCTCCAGGCGCATGTCGTTGATCACGTCGCCCATGTAGCGGTCCACCTGCCCCATCACGTTGTCCAGATAGTCGAAGGTCTTCTGGCGGATCTGGGTCAGCTCCTTGCGGGTGGCGTCGCGCATTTCGTCGGCCTCCACGGCGGCCATGCGGTAGACGTTCTCCTGGCTGACCTTCTCGCGGCTTTCCTCCTCGGCCTTGGCCCGGAGCATGGCGGCGTTCTGCTCCGCCTGCCGGATGATGCGCTGGGCTTCCTCCTGCCCGCGGCGCACGGCCTCCTGGGTGGTGCGCTCCGCCTGCTGGGCCGCCTGCTGGGCCTCGGCATTGGCCCGCTGGACTGCCTGCTGGGCTTCCCCCACCATCTGCTGGGCCTGGGCCTGGGCCTTGCTGAGCATCTCGTTGCACTCCCGGTCGGTCTGCGCGCGCACCTGCTGCACTTCGCGGATGATGCCCTCGGCTTCGTTCAGCGCGTCGGGCAGACTGCCCAGCAGCCGGTCCAGCCGGTCGCGCATTTCACCGCGGTTGATCACGCACGCGTCCCCGTTGATGAACGCCCGCCGCGCTCCGCGCACCAGCTCGTCCAGCTCGCGAAGCATGTTCATGCATATTTCCACATTGCCGCTGTCCCGCACTGCCATCTGCCTCCATCTCCCTTGCGTGAATTACCTGTCAAAATGCGCCCGCACCTCCGGCAGAATCTCCGCGGGCACATAGGCGCTCACATCCCCGCCGAAGGCCGCGATCTCCCGCACCGCCGAGGAGGATATGCATCCATGCTCCGGCCGGGTCATCAGGAACACCGTCTCCAGCCCCGGCAGCAGCTGCGCGTTGAGCTGGGCCATGGTCTGCTCCGTCTCAAAGTCGCTGACCGCCCGCAGCCCCCGCACCACGCAGGCCGCGCCGGTTTTGCGCATGTAGTCCGCCAGCAGGCCGTCGAAGCTGTCCACCGTCACCTGCGGCAGCTCCCCGCAGGCCCGGGCAATCAGCGCCATGCGCTCCTCCACCGGGAAGCAGCCCCGCTTGGCCGGATTGTGCAGCACCGCCACGATCACCCTGTCGAACAGCGCGCAGGCCCGGCGGATCACGTCCATGTGCCCGATGGTCACCGGGTCAAAGCTTCCGGGATACACACAGATTCTTTCCATTCTTTCGCACCTTTACTCCCGCGCGCTGTAAAAGCTCACGCCCACGTAGCCGTACTTGCGGGTGTCCGTCCGCTCGTAAGCGCCCGATACCACCGGCAGCGTGCGGAACTCATGCTCCACAATCACCAGGGCGTCCGGGTTCAGCAGGGGCAGCAGGGCGTCCGTGACCTCCGTCAGATCCTGCATGGCGTAGGGCGGATCCAGAAACACCAGGTCGAAGCGCATGCCCTCCCCCTGCAGGATGCGCAGGGTCTGCTGCCACTCCGCGTGGATGATCCGGGTATTGGCCTCAAAGCCCAGGTTCCTCACGTTCAGCTGCTGGGCCGCGATGGCCGCCCGATCCCTGTCCGCCATGACCGCCATGGCCGCCCCGCGACTCACCGCCTCCAGGGACAGCGCGCCGCTCCCGCCGAACAGGTCGAGGGTCACCGCCCCCGCAATCCGCCGCTGCAGGATGTTGAACAGATTCTCCCGCACGCGGTCCAGCGTGGGGCGGGTGTCGCGGCCCCTGGGGGCCTCAATGGTGCGGGAGCGGGCGGTGCCTGCAATAATGCGCATGGCCGGCCTCCCCCGTCAGTTCAGCTGCTCCGGCCCCTTGGGGACGCGGCGCTGCTGCGCCTTGCGCTGACGCTTTTCCTTCTTCTTGCGCTTGATCTCGCCCTCGGCGATGCCCACATGCACCTGCTTGCGGGCCCGCACGCCCCGGGTGTAGCCCACGCCGTAGGCCAGGGCGGGCACCAGCATCACCAGGGGGCTGAGCCGCTCCAGGGTCAGCAGGGCGTCCGCGCCATAGGGATTGACGATGTTGACCAGGGGCATCATCAGCACGCGGATGATCACCCGCAGGATGTCCTCCACCGTCAGCGCGGCGGACTGATGATAGTACGCCAGCGCATTGCCGATGTCCGTGCGGCCCTCGAAGGCCGACACCCAGGAGGGCAGCGCGCCCAGGGCGGTCATCTGCCGCTGGGCCACCAGCGCCAGCACCAGCGCCGCCGCCACCACCGGGATGGAGCCCAGCAGCGCCGTGATCAGGCCCTTGAGCGGATGATAGCAGGACTTCCGCTCCTTGTCGGTGACCTTGCCGCCGGACTGCTGACGGTCATAGAGCATCTCGCCCAGATTCACCGCCACCGCGCCCTGCCCGGCGCCAATCTGGAAAAACATCAGCACCGCCGCCGCCAGCAGACAGCCGTTGAACGCCACGCGCAGGATGGTGTTCTCCATCATCATCGCCATGCCCAGCAGCAGGAAGGCGATGGCCATGACCACCAGGCTGCCCAGGAAGGTCAGGGCGCTGCGGGCGGTCTTGCCGTCCACGGCCGCGCCCTTGAGATAGTTCAGCTTGATATCGGAGAGTTTGATGGTTTTCTTGGCCTTGTTCCTGTTCTTCTCCACGGATGCTCCGTCCCTTCGTTCACAAGATTGGGTAACAGGGTTCAAAATAAGTGGATGCCCCGGCAGTCCGCCGCGGCCTGCAGGGCCTTGTCCCAGGGCATGGCCGGTATGGCCTGCGCCCATTGCCAGCTCATCACGGCGCCCAGGGTCGCGATGTTCCTGTCCGCCAGCAGCCGGTCGTAATATCCGCCACCCTTGCCCAGGCGCATGCCCCGGCGGTCGATCCCCTCCAGGGGGACAAGCAGCAGCGATATCTCCTCCGCCGCAATGATCTCCGTATCCCCGCCCGGCTCCGGTATGCCGTAGGCCCCCGGAACCAGCTCCTCCAGGCTGCGCACCCGGCGCAGCGTCATGCGTCCTTCTCCGTCCACCCGGGGCAGCGCCAGGGTCCGGCCCGAGGCAAGCACGTCCTCCAGCACCGCCGTCACGTCCGCCTCCCGCCGCAGGGGAATATAGCCCCCCACGGTTTCCGCCCTCCGGTAGGGCGCCCAGGCCAGAATGTGCCGGCACATGGCCTCGCTTTCCGCCCGGCGCACGTCCTCCCCGGGAAAGCGGCCGCGGATTTCCCGGCGGAGCGCCGCCTTGTCACACGCCTGCATGGAGCCACTCCCGGGGCACGCGCCCCGTCGCCCCCAGCAGCACCTCATAGCTGATGGTGCCTGCCCAGCGGGCGATGTCCTCGGCGGTGATGCGCTCGTCGCCGTCCCGGCCCATGAGGGTTACCACGTCCCCGGCCTTCACGCCCGGAATACCGGTCACGTCGGCCATCATCTGATCCATGCAGATGCGGCCCGCCACCCTGGCCCGCCGTCCGCGGATCAGCACCTCCGCCCCCGGCCCCGCCGCCCGGTGATAGCCGTCGCCGTAGCCGCAGGCGACCGTCGCCAGCACCATGGGCCTGTCCGCGGTGAAGGTGCAGCCGTAGCTGACCTTGTCCCCGGGGCGCAGGGTCTTGACGAAGGTGACCTCCGTGCGCCAGTCCATCACGGGCTGGAGGGGCATGTCCGTCTCCACCGGCGGATAGCCGTACATGGAGATGCCCATCCTCACCATATCCAGGGCCGCCCCGGGCCTGCGGTGGATGCCCGCGGAGTTGCAGCAGTGCCGCAGAATCCCCCCGGGCAGCGGCTGCGTCAGACGCAGGAAGCGCTCGTACTGGGCGTCGGTGAAGGCCATGTCGCTGCCGTCCGCGTCGGCGAAGTGGGTGAACGCGCCGGTCATGCGCACGCCGGGACACCGATCCAGGGTGTCCAGCATGGCCCGGACCTCCTCCTCCGTGCGCACGCCGATGCGGCTCATGCCGGTGTCGATCTTCAGATGCACCAGCCCGGTTTTGCCCAGGCTCTGCGCCGCCTGCTGCACGTAGCGCACCATGTCCGGCGTGCAGACCGTCAGGGTCAGGTCATGGGCCACGCCTTCCATGGCTTCCGCCCGGGAGATGGCCCCCAGCATCAGCACCGGCGCGGTGATCCCCGCCTGCCGCAGCTGTACGCCCTCCTCCACCGTGGCCGTGGCCAGCTGATCCGCGCCCGCCGCCAGGGCTTCGCGCGCCACCTGCACCATGCCGTGACCGTAGGCGTCCGCCTTGACCACCGCCATCAGCTTCGCTGTGGACGGCACATGCGCGCGGATCAGCCTCACGTTCTCCCGCAGGGCGGCAAGATCCACCCGGCGCACCTGATGTCTTACATTCACCGTCATACAACGCCTTCTTTGATCAGGGACTCCCGCCCGCATGCAGGCGGTATGTCAGGATATTATACCATATTCCTTCCCGGATTAAAAGACCATGCTTCTTTTTTCTCATTTTTCCCGAAAAATGGCCCCGCACAGCAGGATCAGGCATCCCGCGCCCAGCAGCGGATACGCCCCGTCCACCGCCGCCGCGAAGCCTGCCCCCGCGCACGCCAGCATCCCCAGCGCGGACAGGATCCGCCATGGCCGTCCCCCGCCCAGCGTCCACAGCCCCCGCAAGGAGGCGCAGGCCGTGGTCAGCACCGCCAGGTACATCGCCGCCCCGCCCAGGACGTATCCCGCCCGGCCCCAGGACGCCATCAGGCGGATGAAGGGCATGGTCTCCCCCCGCAGCGCGCTGTGCCGCAGCAGAAGCCCGTTGCCTCCCGCGAGCAGCGCGCCCAGCACCGCCGAGAGCAGCAGCGCGCACTGCCGCTGTCCCCTGCGGGACATGCCGGGCGCGGCGCAGGCCAGCCCCGGCGCCGCCAGGGCCATGTTGAACCCCGCGTAGCACGCGCCCCGCAAAAGGCTCTGCCCGGGGGACGGAGCCGCCGCCACCACCGCCGCCGTCCGGGCCGGCAGCAGGAACCCCGCCCCCGCCATCGCCAGCAGCAGCGCCGTCAGCGCCTTGCCCGCCCGGCCTGCCCCCGCCGTCCCCTGCCGGGCCAGCAGCACCGTCAGCGCCGCCGTGCCCAGCAGCCCCATCATGTACGCGCCCCGCACCGGCAGCAGCAGTGCGGCGATCTCCCCCGCCCCGGCCAGCATCGCCCCGCCCGTGATGAGCAGCAGCGCCCCGAACATCCCCTGCCACAGCCGCCCCGGCCAGCGGCCCCGCCACGCATCCGGCATGCCGCCCTGCCCCGGACAGCGCATAACCCCCAGGCTGATCGCCCCCGCCACGGCCGCGGCCGCCGCCACGCCCAGCCAGCTCCACGCCCCGTACCGGCTGAAGAAGCTGTCGATCTCCCGCCCCGACGCGAACCCTGCCCCCACCACCGCGCCCACCGCCGCCATGGCGCTGATGACTGCCTGACGCTCCATCCCATCACCCCTTCAGGCAAGGGTACAGCGCGGAGGCGCAAAAAAGAACGCGCAGGATTTTCTCCCGCGCGTCCGTGGCGGCGATGGTTATTCCGCCTGCTTCTTCTCCATTTCATGGCGGTGAATCTGGGCGTTAAGCATGTTGATGTCCCCGCAGCCCATGGTCAGCGCCAGATCCCCCGGCTGCCAGTGGGCGCGAAGGTATGCCTCCGTATCGTCGAAGGAGGGCGTCCACACCGCGTCGATGCCGTGCCGCCGCATGCCCTCCACCAGCATGCCGCTGTTCAGGTCGCCGGGATCCTTCTCCCGCGCGGCGCAGATGTCCGTCACCAGGGTGAAGTCCGCGGCCTCCGTGCAGGTCAGGTAGTCCTCGAACAGCGAGCGCACCCGGCTGAAGGTATGGGGCTGCATCACCGCCCACAGCCGCCCCTTGCACCGCTTGCGGGCGATGGACAGGGCGCTGCGCATTTCGGCGGGATTGTGGCCGTAGTCGTGGAACACCTCCACCCCGTCGATGACGTCCGTCAGCTCGAAGCGGCGGTGCGCCCCGGTGAAGCGGGACAGGCTCTCCGCCGCCCTGTCCATGTCCGCGCCCAGGGCGTGGGCCGCGCTGAGGGCCGCCAGACCGTTTTCCACATTGAAGTCCCCGGGGACGCTCATGGTCACATGGGTGACGTATTCCGCCCCGTGGTACAGGTCGTAGGAGGCGTAGCCCCGGTCGTCCTCCAGGAGGTTCTCAGGATGCCAGTCGCAGTCCTTCGTCATGCCGAAGGTCTCCGTGCGGCACGTCAGCTTCGCCAGCTGGCGGAGGATCCGCTCGTCCGTGCCCTTGCCGATGGCCAGCCCCGTTTCCGGCAGCAGGTGCAGGAACTGCCCGAAGGTTTCCTCGATTTCGTCAATATCCCTGTAGCAGTCCAGGTGATCCGCGTCGATGTTCAAAACCACGGCCATGGTGGGGCGCATCTGCAGGAAGCTGCGGCGGAACTCGCAGGCCTCCGCCAGGAAGGCCTTCCCCTGGCCGATGCGGGTGGAGCCGCCGATGGCGTCCAGCTTGCCGCCGATGTGGATGGTGGGATCCGCGCCCCCCTCCACCAGGATCTGGCTGAGCATGGAGGTGGTGGTGGTCTTGCCGTGGGCGCCGCATATGCCCACCGCCTCGCCGTAGCCCTCCATCAGCTGGCCCAGGAGCGTCGCCCGCTCCATGGACGGAATGCCCAGCCGCTCCGCCTCCACGCGCTCGGGGTTGTCGGCGGGGATGGCGGCGGTGTACACCACCAGATCCGCCCCGTGGACGTTCTCCGCCCGATGGCCCACGAACACCTCCGCGCCCTTGCCGCGCACGTCCCCCAGCAGATACCCCTCCGACCGGTCCGAGCCGGTCACCCGGTAGCCCTTGTCAATGAGCATCTCCGCCAGCCCCGACATGCTGGAGCCGCCGATGCCGATCATATGGATCCGTCTGCCTGTATAGTCACGGATGTGGGGTGCCTGCATCCCTGTCACTCGCTTCCTGTATGATTGTCGTACAGACTATTATATACCAGGTGCCGCGGAATAATCAAGGGCCGCGCCATGCAGAATATTCGTTCGTGTTCCCCTTGACGCGCGGCGCGCCGGCGGGTACAATGGTTGCATCCTTCATGCCTGACAGGAGGCCCGCCATGACCGTCTTGCCCGCACGACATCTGCTCACGCCCATTCCGCCCTGCGGGGAGGATGATTTCTTCCAGGCGGACTGGAACATGAACCTGTACCGCGGCTGCTGCCACGGGTGCATCTACTGCGACACGCGCTCGGCGTGCTACCGGGTGGAGGACTTTGAGCACGTGCATCCCAAGCAGGACGCCCTGCGCATTCTGGAGGAGGAGCTGCGCGGCAGGCGGCGCACAGGGCTGGTGTCCATGGGGGCCATGAGCGACCCCTACAATCCCCTCGAAAGGACGCTGTGCCTGACCCGCGGCGCGCTGGAGCTTCTGCGGCGCTACCGCTTCGGGGCGTCCTTCACCACCAAGTCCGCCCTGTGCGCCCGGGACGCGGGGCTGCTTGCGGACATCGCCCGTCACGCGCCGGTGCGGGCGCAGATCACCATCACCTGCGCGGAGGACGATCTCTGCCGGCGCATCGAGCCCCATGTGTCCCCGTCCTCGGAGCGGTTCGAAGCCCTGCGCGTCCTCAGCGAGGCGGGGGTGTATGCGGGCGTGTGGCTGAACCCGGTGCTGCCCTTCCTGACGGATACGCCGGAAAACATCCTGGGCGTGGTGCGCAGATCCGCCGAAGCCGGGGCGAAGTTCGTGGTATGCTTCTTCGGGATGACCCTTCGCACGGGCAACCGGGAATACTACTTCGACGCCCTGGAGCGGGACTTCCCGGGCGTGCGGCAGAAGTACCTGACCACCTTCGGCAATGCCTACGAGTGCGACTCCCCCCGGGCGGAGGAGCTGTTCCGGCTCTTCCGGGAGGAGTGCGGGCGTCTGGGGCTTGCCTGGCGGTTTGCCGACATCAACCGGGCCGCGCAGTCCCGGCAGCCCCGGCAGCTGTCCCTGTGGGACATGTGATTGTCCCGCCCGCACGGTTGACAGGCTGGGCCTCATGCATTATAATGGTTGCATGTGCAACGTTGCATTCGCAACGATTCTGAATCAAAAAAGGATGATGCCCTGATGCCCCCCTTCATGCGGCAGATCAACATCACCTCCCGCTGCGCCACGCTCTACCGGGAGCGGGAGCTGGCGGGAACGGGCCTTGCCGGCTGCCACACGCCGTACCTTCTGGTGCTGTACCGCCGGCCCGGCATTTCCCAGGAGGAGCTGGCCCGGGACCTGAACGTGAACAAATCCTCCGTGACGCGGCAGCTTGCCGCCATGGAGGAAAAGGGCTACGTCCGCCGGGAGCCGGATCCCGCCGACCGCCGCAGCCTCCTGGTCTACCCCACGGAGAAGGCCCTGGCCCTGCAGGAGCGCCTGCATGAGATCCTCCGGACCTGGAGCGCCTACCTCACCGCCGATTTCACCCCCGAGGAAAAGGAAACCCTCTCCCGCCTGATGCGCCGCGTGGCCGACCGGGCGGAGGCCTATGTGAAGGGAGCTGAGCCGCCATGCGCACCGTCCTGCGATACCTGAAGCCGCAAGCCGGACGAATCTGCCTGCAGCTGTTCATCAAGATGGGCGGCACGGTGGCGGAGCTGTTTCTGCCCAGCCTGCTGTCCATCATCCTGGATACCTGCGCCCCCTCCGGCGACATGCGCGGCGTGTGGATGCTGGGCGCGGCCATGGTGCTGTGCGCGCTGACGGCCTGCATCGGCAACGTATCGGCCAACCGCATGAGCACCAACATCACCCGGAAGTTCACCTACCGGCTGCGCGCGGATCTGTTCCGCAAGATCACCAGCCTGTCCGCCGCCCAGCAGGATCATGTGACCGACGCGTCCCTGGTATCCCGCCTGTCCACGGACACCTACTACGTCCACAACATGGTGGACAGAATGCAGCGTCTGGGCGTGCGCGCCCCCATCCTGCTGCTGGGCGGCATCCTGGTCAGCCTGTCGCTGGATCCCGTGCTGACCCTGGTGCTGCTGGCCACCCTCCCCCTGCTGGCCCTGACCGTCATCATCTCCAGCCGCAAGGGCGTGCCCCTGTTCACCCGCGTGCAGGAGGGCCAGGATCACATGGTGCGCAAGGTGCAGGAGAACATGACCGGCGCAAGGGTCATCCGCGCCCTGTCCCGCACGGGCTTTGAGCGCGATTCCTTCGACGGCATCAACAGCGACCTGGCCTCCCGTCAGCGCAAGGCCGACATGACCATGGCCGCCGTCAGCCCCATCGTCAACCTGGTGCTCAACACCGGCCTGGCCCTGGTGGTGCTGGTGGGCGCCTGGCGGGTGCATACGGGCGATGCCATGCCCGGCGCCATCATCGCCTTCCTGAGCTACTTCACCATCATCCTCAACGCCATGCTGTCCATCTCCCGCCTGTTCGTCATGTATTCGAAGGGCTCGGCCAGCGCGCGGCGCATCGAGGAAATCCTCGACATGCCCGGGGATCTCCTGTCCGCCGACGCCCCCCGCGAGGATACCTCCGCTCACGTCGTCTTCCGGGACGTATCCTTCTCCTACAACAAGACCATGGACAACGTGTCCCGCCTGTCCTTCTCCGTGGAGCACGGGCAGACCCTGGGCATCATCGGCCCCACGGGCTCGGGCAAAAGCACACTCCTGGCCCTGCTCATGCGCCAGTACGATCCCGACAGCGGCGTCATCCTCCTGGACGGCCAGCCCCTGTCCTCCCTGACCCCCGAGGAGCTGCACGACCGCCTGGGCGTGGTGTTCCAGAACGACTTCCTCATGGCCGACACCATCCGCGAGAACATCCGCTTCGGCCGGGACGTCACCGACGACGCCATCCAGGGCGCCATCGACTGCGCCCAGGCCGGCTTCATCCGCGACAAGGAGGGCGCCCTGGACTTCCCCCTGAACGTGCGGGGCCGCAACCTTTCCGGCGGCCAGCAGCAGCGGGTGCTCATCTGCCGCGCCCTGGCCGGCGATCCCCGCCTGCTCCTGCTGGACGACTGCTCCTCCGCCCTGGACTTCCGCACCGACCGCGCCCTGCGCCGCGCCCTGCGCGCCCGCCACGGCCAGGCCACCACCATCATCGTGGCCCAGCGGGTGTCCTCGGTGATGGCCGCGGACAGAATCCTGGTCATGGACGGCGGCAGCATCATCGGCGACGGCACCCACGAGGAGCTGCTCCGCACCTGCCCCATGTACAGGGAACTGACCCAAATGCAGCTGGGAGGTGAAGCCGTATGAACATGGGCCATGGATTCCAGGGCGGCCGGGGCGCCAACAGCCGCGGCACCGGCGCGCGGCCCCGTCAGCCCGCCTCCCAGGTGCTGCGCAAGCTGTGGCGCTACCTGACCCGCTACCGGTGGCTGATCGTCTCGGCGTGCCTGCTGAGCGTGGTGTGCAACGTGCTGACCCTGCTCACCCCCAAGCTCTCCGGCGCGGCCATCGACGCGATTCTCCCGGGGAATGTGAACTTCCCGGTGGTGGTGCGCTACGTGATCCTGATGGTGATCCTGGCGGCGGTATCGGCAGGGCTGTCGTGGCTGCTCTCGGCGATGATGATCCACCTGTCCCGCAGCGTGGTCAGGCAGATGCGCGGCGACCTGTTCGACCATCTGACCCGGCTGCCGGTGAGCTTCTTCGACACCCATCAGACGGGCGACGTGATCTCCATCCTCTCCTATGACGTGGACACCGTGGGCTCCTCCATCTCCACCGACCTGACGCAGATCCTCACCAGCGTGATCACCGTGGTGGGCAGCTTCTCCATGATGGTTACCATCTCCCCGGTGCTGCTGCTGATTTTCGTCTTCACCATTCCGGCCTCGATCATCTTCACACGGCACCGCTCCAGGGTCGTGCGCCCCCTGTTCAGCGCCCGCTCCCGGATGCTGGGCAAGCTCAACGGCTACAACGAGGAAACCGTCTCCGGACTGAAGACCATCCGCGCCTATCATCAGGAGGAGGAATTCAACCGCCGCTTCGCCCAGCACAACGAGGACGCCACCACCGCCACCTGGCGCGCCGATCACTACGCCACCATGACCGGCCCCACCGTGAACCTGATCAACAACCTGTCCATGTCCATGGTGAGCGTGTTCGGCTCCATCCTGTATATGGCGGGGGGCATCTCCCTGGGCGGGGTCAGCTCCTTCGTGCTGTACTCCCGCAAGTTTTCCGGGCCCATCAACGAGTTCGCCAACATCCTCTCCGAGCTGCAGTCCGCCCTGGCCGCCGCCGAGCGCGTGCTGGGCCTGATCGACCTGGAGGTGGAGCCGGAGGACGATCCCGACGCCCGGGAGCTGGAGCATTGCGACGGCCGGATCACCTTCCGGGACGTGTCCTTCGGCTACAGCCCGGAAACCCCCGTGCTGCATCACATCGACTTCACCGCCGATCCCGGGAAAACCATCGCCATCGTGGGCGAAACCGGCTGCGGCAAAACCACGCTGATCAACCTGCTCATGCGCTTCTACGACGTGAGCGAGGGCGCGATCCTCCTGGACGGCCAGGACATCCGCACCCTGAAGCGTTCAAGCCTGCGACGGCAGTTCACCATGGTGCTGCAGGACACCTGGCTCTTTGACGGCACGGTGTACGAGAACATCGCCTACGCCCGGCCCGACGCCACGAGGGAGGAGGTCGTCGCCGCCGCCAAGGCCGCCCACATCCACGACATGATCCTCTCCCTGCCCCAGGGCTACGACACCATCGTCACCGGCAGCGGCACCAGCATCAGCAAGGGCCAGAAGCAGCTGATGACCATCGCCCGGGCCATGCTCCTGGACGCCCGCATCCTCATCCTGGACGAGGCCACCTCCAACGTGGACACCCGCACCGAGCATCTCATCCGGGACGCCATGCTGGCCCTGCAGAAGGGCCGCACCAGCTTCATCATCGCCCACCGGCTGTCCACCATCGCCGGCGCGGACGAGATCCTGGTCATGGACAAGGGCCGCATTGTGGAGCGCGGCACCCACCGGGAGCTGCTGGAGCGCGGCGGGGTCTACGCCGCCATGTACAACGCCCAGTTCGACCTGCCGCAGGCCGCGCAGACCGCGTGATTCCCCCGCCCTTCCTCCAGCCCTCCCGCGCCTTCACAGGCCCGCGGGAGGGCTGTGCTTTTCGCCGCCTTTGTTGACACCTCAACGCTCCCGATGCTATAATGACCCCATCCAATGGAGGGGGTTGCTGCATGCTTCACCGGTTCGAGACCTTCGTGACAGGCATCACCACGTGCTACAAGTGCATTCAGCGCATCAAGAACATGGAAATGACGGAATTCGGCCTGAAGGGCACGCATGTGATGTGCCTGTTTTTTCTGCACCGCAATCCGGCGGGGCTGACCGCCGCGCAGCTGTGCCAGCTGTGCGAGGAGGACAAGGCGGCCATTTCGCGCACGGTGTCGCTCCTGCAGGAAAAGGGCTACGTGGAGGGCGCTGACAGGCGCTACCGGGCGGCGCTGCGCCTGACGGAGGCCGGGCAGGACATCGCCCGGCGGATTGACGGGCTGTGCGCCCAATGGGTGGAGCTGGGCAGCACGGGGCTGCCGGAGGCTGACCGGGAGGCGTTCTACCGGGCGCTGGAGCTCATCGCGGGAAACCTGCAGGAGGCGGTGAGCCAGGGCAAGGTCTTCTCCATGACCGGGGAGGGGTGATCCATGGATCTGACCGACGCATACGCGCTTTACCGCCGGGGCAACCGGCTGCTGTTCACCCGGGAGAGCGTCTGCCTGCGGGATCTGCTGGCGCGCATGCGGCAGGAGAGCCGACGGACGCTGGTATGCTGGGCGCTGTCCTGCGCGGAGACCCCCGCAGCCCTGCTGGCCGCGCGCTATCCGGAGGATGATCGCCCCGGGGAGGCGCTGGAGCTTTCGCGGCGCTGGGCGGAGGGCGCGGTGAAGATGCCCCTTGCCCGCAGGGCCATCCTGCAGGTGCACGCCATGGCCCGGGAAGCCCGCGCCCCGGCCGACGCGGCCCTTTGCCGCGCCGTGGGCCAGGGCTGCTCCGCCGTCCACGCGGAGGATCACGCCATCGGCCTTGCGCTGTACGAGCTGACCGCCATCGTCCTTGAAGAAGGGCCGGAGCGCTGCGAAGCCGCCGTCGAAGCGCGGCTTGCGGCCTACGCGGCCTGCCTTGCCGACAGCCGCAGGGCGGCGGACGACCCCGGACGTCCGTGGGCGTCCTTTCTGATGGACAGCCGGGGCCCCAACCGGGAGATGCTCCGCCACGAAAGGCAATCCGTCTCCCGCCTGTGAAGCCATGCCGCGTCCCCTTGGCCGGGGGCGTTTCTTTTTTGTCAGGATGCGACACGAATTTGCGCGAAAATGCTGTCAGTAGGTTTACCGGAAGCCATGAATGTGGTAAACTATTCTTATAGCCCTGTACAACAGAGTCAGGAGGAAGATCCCGATGACAACCGCATTCCCCCTGCCCGGCCTGCAGCTGGGCGTGTGCTATTATCCCGAGCACTGGGACAGAAGCCTGTGGCGCGAGGACCTGCGGCGGATGCAGGCCGCGGGCATCCGTGTGATCCGCGTGGGCGAGTTTGCCTGGAGCAAGTTCGAGCCCACGGAGGGCGTGTTTACCTATGACTTTTTTGACGGCTTCCTTGCGCTGTGTCAGGAGGAGGGCATGCAGGTGATCTTCGGCACGCCCACCGCCACCCCGCCCGCCTGGCTGACGGAAAAGTATCCCGAGTGCCTCAACGCCTTCATGGACGGGACGCTCATGCGCCACGGCTCCCGGCGGCACTACAACTACAATTCGCCCCGCTATCAGGAGCTGTGCGCCCGCATCGTGGAGAAGATCGCCCGGCGCTACGGGCATCATCCGGCCATCGTGGGCTGGCAGATCGACAACGAGTTCAACTGCGAGGCCAACGAGTTCTATTCCGAGGCGGACGGCGAGGCCTTCCGCCTGTTCCTGCGGGACCGGTACGGCTCCCTGGACGCGCTGAACCAGACCTGGGGCACCGTGTTCTGGAACCAGGACTACACCGACTGGCAGCAGGTGCATCTGCCCCGGCCCACCCCCACCGGCGCGCAGAATCCCCATCAGGCCCTGGACTTCCGCCGCTTCATCGCCGACAGCGTGAACAGCTTCTGCCGCATGCAGGCGGAAATCCTCCGCCGTCACGCGGACAGGCGCATGTTCATCACCACCAACGGCATGTTCGGGCACATCGACAACCACCGCCTGACGGATGAATGCCTGGACACCTACACCTACGATTCCTACCCCAACTTCGGCTTCCCGCTGGACGGCTCCTTCCGCCCCGATAGCCTCAATGACCGCAAGTGGTCCCGGAACCTGACGGAGGTGCGCAGCATCTGCCCGCACTTCGGCATCATGGAGCAGCAGTCCGGCCCCAACGGCTGGGTCAACCGCATGGAGGGCCCCGCGCCCCGTCCCGGGCAGATGACCCTGTGGGCCATGCAGAGCATCGCCCATGGTGCGGACTACGTCAGCTTCTTCCGCTGGCGCACCTGCACCTTCGGCACGGAAATGTACTGGCACGGCATCCTCGATTACGACAACCGTGACAACCGCCGCCTGGCCGAGGTGCGCCGCATCCACGCCATGACGGAGAAGCTCCAGCGCGTGGCCGGGGCCGACAGCGCAGCGGCCTTCGCCCTTGTGCGGGACTACGACAACCAGTGGGACGCGGAGATCGACGCCTGGCACCGCCGGGTGCTCGCCCCCAGCGAAAAGGCCGTGTTCGAGACCGCCCAGCGCACCCACACCCCCTACGACATGCTCTTCCTCCGGGAGGGCACGACGGTGGAGCAGCTGCTGCGCTATCCCGTGCTGATCGCCCCGCACATGGTCATGCTGACCCAGGCCCAGGCCGACCTGCTGACGGCCTACGCGGAGCAGGGCGGCACGCTGATCATCGGCTGCCGCACGGGCCAGAAGGACGGCCGGGGCCACTGCGTCATGGCGCCCATGCCGGGCGCGCTGTCCGCCGCCTCCGGGACGCAGGTGAAGGACTTCACCTTCCTCAGCCCCGCCGAGGAGCCTGTCACCGCCGACTGGGACGGCACGCCCCTGGACACCCCCGTGTTCAACGACGTGCTGGAAGCCCTTCCCGGCGCGACGGTGCTGGCCCGCTACGCCTCCGGCTACTACCAGGGCGAGGCCGCGCTGGTGGAGAACCGTGTGGGCCGGGGCCGGGTGATCCACCTGGGCGCGTGCTTCTCCCGGGAGAACCTGACCCGGCTGCTTTCCTACGCGGGCTGCCTGTCCCCCTGGGAGGACACGGTATCCCTGCCCGAGGGCGTGGAGCTGACCGTCCGCGAGAAGGACGGCGCGCGGTATCTGTTCCTGCTGAATTACCTTGCGCAGCCCCAGGAGGCTGTGTTCCGCAAGCCCGCCGTGTCCCTGCTGACGGGCGAACGGCTTGAGGGAACCATCACCCTGGCGGCCTATCAGGCTGAGGTCGTGACCCTGGCGTAAAGGAGGGGCCATATCATGAACATCCGACTGCTGCACCAGGACGCGCAGTCCTGCACCGTCGCCTGGGACGAAGTCCCCGGGGCGTCCGCCTACCGTCTGTGCTGGTCCGACCGGGAGACGGACCTTGCCTGCTACAGGCGTCTGCCCGCGCAGGCGGAGAGCTCCTGCGTCTTCCGCCGGGTGACCGACCGGCCCTACCGTCTGCGGGCGGAGGCCCTCGACGATGCCGGGCGGGTAACGGCCGTGTCCGATGAGCTGGTCACGCCGGTGCATCATGTGCCCGCGCCCCAGCTGGAAGCGCTGAACCGGGGACTGGTGGCCGTCCGGGCCGCCACGGGGGTGTTCCTGTCCTGGCGGCTGATGCGGGCGGAAGCCTTCTCCGCCACCCGGGAGGCGCTGCAGGGCGCGGACTTCCGCGTGTACCGGAACGGCGAGGCCATCGCCACCGTGCGGGACAGCTGCAACTGCATCGACCCCGACGGCCGCGACGCCGACGAATACGCCGTGGCGGCGATCCTCCACGGCGAGGAGCAGGCCCCCTGCACGCCGGTTCGCGTGTGGGAGAAGGGATACTACGACCTGCCCCTGCAGGTGCCCGAGGGCGGCGTGACCCCCGCGGGCCAGGCCTTCACCTACACCGCCAACGACATGTCCGTGGGCGACGTGGACGGCGACGGGGAGATGGAGTACATCGTCAAGTGGGATCCCACCAACAGCCAGGACGTGTCCATCAAGGGCTACACGGGCCGGTGCCTGATCGACTGCTACCGGCTGGACGGCACGCTTCTGTGGCGGCTGGACATGGGGCCCAACATCCGCGCCGGGGCGCACTACACCCAGTTCATGGTCTACGACTTCGACGGGGACGGCCGGGCGGAAATGTCCGTCAAGACCGCGCCGGGCACCGTCATGACCCGCTACAGCCCCGACGGCTCGGTGCTGAGCCGCGACTTTGTCACCATGCCGCAAAGCGACCTGGACGCGGGCTATTCCCACGGGGACGATTACGTCTGCTCGGCGGAAGGCTACCGCGCCCATGTGGCGGACATGTTCGAGGGCTGGCACAGGCATCCGGAGGTTGTGCGGGGCCAGTGGCCCGCCACGCTGGAGGCATGCTTCGGCATTCCGCAGCGGTATGATTATCCCCTCGCCCGGCCTGACGCCGAGGCCCTGGCGGACTATTTCATCCGCGAGTACGCCCCCTCCCGCTCCCCCCGCAACGAATTGTGGAAGTTCGAGGGCTTCATCTATGACGGGCCGGAATACCTGACCATGTTCGCCGGGGACGGCCGGGAAATCGAGACGATCCCCTTCCCCTTCCCCCGGGTGGACGACGGGCTTCTGTGGGGCGACTACGCCTGGAACCGCATCGAGCCCTGCAACCGGGTGGACCGGTTCCTGTCGGGCGTGGGGTACCTGGACGGGGTGCATCCCTCGCTGATCGTGTGCCGGGGATACTACACCCGCACCTGCATCGCCGCCTACGACCTGCGGAACGGGGCGCATCAGCTCCGCTGGCAGATCGACAGCGGCTTCCTGCCCATGGGCAATCCCTTCCGCATCACCCCTGAGGATGCCCAGGACGGCACCGATCCCGTGTACGGCTTCATCGCCCGGCAGGGCAACCACAGCCTTTCCTGCGCCGACGTGGACGGCGACGGCTGCATGGAGATCATCTACGGCGCGGCCTGCATCGACCACGACGGCAGCGTGCTTTACAGCGCGACGGATCTTCTCCCCGACGGCCGCCGGGCCAAGCTGGGCCACGGGGATTCCATGCACGTGGCGGACATCGACCCGGACGTGCCGGGGCTGGAAATCTTCAACGTGTTTGAGGAAGGCCGCTTCGCCCCCTACGGCTTCGCGCTGCGGGACGCGGAAACCGGCGCGGTGCGCTTCGGCGAATACCACGAGGGCGACCTGGGCCGCTGCATGATCGGCGACGTGGCCGAGGGCGTGCGGGGTCTGCAGGTGTGGAGCAAGGGCATGTTCGACTGCAAGGGCAACCGGCTCGACCTGCCCGAGCCTTCCACCAACGCCCGCATCTACTGGATGGGCGACCTGACCACCCAGGTCACCGACGTCCCCGACTACCTCCACTCCGACAAGACCGGCCGGGTCTGCGACCTGCGCCGGGGCGTGATCCTGGAGCCCGAGGGCACCCTGACCAACAACGGCACCAAGGGCAATCCCTGCCTGATCGCGGACGTCTTCGGGGATTTCCGGGAGGAGCTGCTTCTGCGCCTGGCGGACAGCAGCGCCATCCGCATCTACACCACCACCGACCTGACGGCCCACAAGTTGCCCACCCTCCTGCACGATCCCCAGTACCGCTGCGGCGTGGCCTGGCAGAACAACTGCTACAATCAGCCGGTGTACCCCTCGTTCTACTACGCCTCGGACATGGACTTCCGCCAGGTGTACCCCTGGCTGGGCAGCCCGGAGGAAGCGTAACCCATTCATCAAGGAAGAAGGCATACAGCCATGCAGGATACCCTGAAGCTGCGCGACAGCCGCGTGAAGATGATCGCCCACCGGGGCGTCAGCGGCCTGGAGCGCGAGAACACCGCCGCCGCCTTCGTCGCCGCGGGCAACCGCTCCTACTGGGGCGTCGAGACGGACGTGCACCGCACTGCCGACGGGGCGTACGTCATCATCCACGACGACGACACCGGCCGCGTGGCGGATGCAGACCTGCCGGTGGAGGGCTCTGCCCTCTCCCAGCTGCAGGCCCTGACCCTCCGGGACATGGACGGCCTACCCCGGCGGGATCTGGTGCTGCCGATGCTGTCGGAGTACAGCCGCATCTGCCGCAGGTACGGCAAGGCCAGCGTGCTGGAGCTGAAGAACCACTTCGCCCCGGAGCAGGTGGCGGAAATCGTGGCCATCGTCCGGGAGGCGGGCTGGCTGGCGGAAACGGTGTTCATCTCCTTCGACCTGGAGAACCTGATCAGCCTTCGGCAGCTGCTGCCGGATCAGCCCGCGCAGTACCTGGTTGACGCGGAGTCCGCGGATCTGCTGGACACGCTGACCCGCTACCGTCTCGACCTGGACATGGACTACACCGCCCTGACCCCCGACCTGGTGCGGCGGGTGCACGAAGCCGGCCGGCTGGTCAACGTGTGGACGGTGAACGGGCTGGACGACGCCCGGCGTCTGGCGGGCTGGGGCGTGGACTATATCACCAGCAACGTCATTGAATGAACTGCCGGGCCGAGGAGGAGATTCCCATGAGCATCATTGACTTTCACACCCATCCGTTGCTGACGGCGGAGCAGAACTTCTGCTTCTACCCGGACACGACGCCCGATACCCCCGAGGGCATGCGGGAGCAGCTGCTTGCCAGCGGCGTGACCCACGTCTGCGGCAGCGTTCTGCGCAAGGATCGCAGCTTCGACATGCGGGCGCTGAACGACGCGGCGCTGACCCTGCGGGAAATCTGGGGGGACTTCTACACCCCGGGCTTCCACATCCATCCCGGGCAGCTGGAGGCCTCGCTGGCGGAAATCCGCCGCATGGACGAGGCGGGCGTGAAGCTCATCGGCGAGGTGGTGCCCTACATGCACGGGTGGAACAACTTCGCCCAGCGCACCTGGGCGGATGAGCTGAACGTCCTCCTGGACGAGGGACAGCGGCGGGGCATGGTGTTCAGCTACCACATCATCTGGGACTGGCCCCTGGAGCCGGTGATTGCCGCGCATCCGGACATGGCCTTCGTGGCGGCCCATCCCGGGGAGCGGGACAGCGTGGAGCAGCACATCGAGCGCATGCGCCGCTTCGACAACGCGTACCTCGACCTGTCCGGCACGGGCATCTTCCGCTTCGGCTGCATCCGGCACCTGGTGAACCAGGTGGGCGCGGACAGGATCCTCTTCGGCACGGACTACCCCATCTGCAACCCGGACATGTACATCCACGCTGTGCTGGGCGAGCATCTGGGCGACCGGGTGGAGCAGATGATCTTCCATGACAACGCCGCGCGGCTGCTGGGGCTGTAAGCTCCGGCTGTGCGCCTTTCGCCCCCATCAGGGCACAAAAAAAACGGCTTTCGCCGTTTTTTTTATGTGCAGCGCACCGCCTGCGCTGTCATGCCACGCGCCTGCCGTTGACCGCATGACGCCCGGGCGGCATGTCCGATCATTGCGTATCTTCTTCCCCAAAGCCCTGCACAATCCGGATGATGCTGGCCAGCGCGCTGTTCAGCTCCTTCATCTCGCTCCGGCTGAACTCGCCGGGCCACTGCATCACCTGCTCGGCAATGGCGCGCTCAATTTCGTTGAGCTTTTCCTGACCGGCGGGCAGCATGCATACGTTGACAATGCGCCGGTCCTTCTCATCCCGCACGCGCTCCACCAGCCCCTGATCCCGCAGGCTGTCCACCAGCGGCGTGATGTTGGGCTTGGCAATGCACAGCTTGCTGGACAGTTCGCCGATGGAGGCCGGTCCCTTGCGGATCATCACCAGAATCTGAATGTGGGAAAACGGCATGCCATAGGTCCGGACAATGGCATCCATACGGATCATCCGCTTTGGAAACAGGGGCAATGCTTCCACCAGATTCGTTGCCAGGCTGCTGACCAAGGCAGCGTCCGCTGTCCACTTTTTTGCCATTGTTCATCCCTCCACAGAGCATGCTGCATACTTCACTTCATATTATAATGCTTTTTTCCAGACATTTCAAGTCATCTCGAACCCTCTGGAAGCAGTTACAATAAGCGTTTGTTGGGTTAACACATTTTTTTGTGTACGCTTTTGCGGAAAAAGCTCTGCTTTCCAGGGTTAAAGCAATTTTTACAATATTTTTCTTGCGGGCAAACCTGCGTCCTGATATAATGGGATAAACAGCGCTCCCGGACGGAAGACGCCTGTCCCGTCCGCGCCGCTGGCCGTTTGAAGAAAGGACGACCTGTATGCTGAAGAAGTTCACCAGCGCCGAACGCGGCTGGATCATGTACGACTGGGCCAATTCCGCCTTCTCCGCACTGATTGCGGCCATCATCCTGCCCAACTTCTACTCCACCCTCACCGAGGGCAACCTGGTGGCCGGCACCTGGTGGGGCTACGCCACCTCCCTGGCCACGCTGATCTGCGCGGTGCTGGCGCCCTTCCTGGGGACGCTGGGCGATTTTCAGGGCTACAAGAAGCGGATGTTCACGGGCTTTGTGCTGCTGGGCGTGGCCGCTACCGCCGCGCTGACCTTCACGGATCAGTGGCAGGTGATCCTGGTGTTCTACATCCTGGGCACCATCGGCTTCAACGGCTCCTGCGTGTTCTACGACGGCTTCCTGCCCGACGTCACCACCGACGACCGCATGGACGCCGTTTCCACCTACGGCTACGGCCTGGGGTACATCGGCGGCAGCACCATCCCGCTGATCATCGCCATGGCGCTGATCATGTTCGGCGACAAAATCGGCATCGGCTCCGCGCTGGCCTGCCAGCTGTCCTTCATGCTCACGGCGGTGTGGTGGCTGGTGTTCACCATCCCCATGTGGCGCAATGTCCATCAGGTGCACAGCATCCAGCCCGAGGGCAGCGTGATGAAGCAGACCCTGCGCCGCATCGGCAGCATGATGAAGCGCATCCCCGGCAACCGGGGCATGCTGCTGTTCCTGCTGGCGTACTTCTTCTACATCGACGGCGTGGGCACCATCATCCACATGGCCACGGTGTTCGGACGCAACATGGGCCTGGGCAGCAACAGCCTGATCGTCGTGCTGATGGTGGTGCAGCTGGTGGCCTTCCCCTGCGCGATTCTCTACGGCAAGTTCAGCAAGCGCATCGGCGTGCGGAACATGATCTGCGTGGGCATCGGCACGTATATGCTGGTGTGCTTCGTGGCCCTGGGCCTCAAGCCCCTCAGCGATCTGGGCTCCACCCCGCTGCTGATGGGCTTCCTGGTGCTGGGCTTCCTGGTGGGTACGGCGCAGGGCGGCATTCAGGCGCTGAGCCGCAGCTACTTCGGCAAGCTGGTGCCCGCCGATTCCGCCAATGAGTACTTCGGCTTCTTCGACATCTTCGGCAAGTTCTCCGCGGTCATCGGCCCGGCGCTGTTCTCCCTGGTGTGGGGCGCCACGGAAAAGGTCTATCTGGGCATCATCCCCGTGCTGCTGATGTTCGTCATCGGCATGGTTCTGTTCCTGATGGTGCCCAAGGACATGCAGAAGTTCGAGCAGTAATCATCCGTCATACGTCAAAGGCCGTCCGGCATGAAACCGGGCGGCCTTTTCACATGGGCGGATACGCGTTACGCCTGCTCCGCCCCGCGGAACAGCCCGCCCAGAGCATCGGCGATGCTGGGCAGCTCCCGGGATAGCACGCACACATGGGGCACCTCCTCCAGCCAGAGGACGCCCTTCTTCCGGCTGCTGACCCCGCTGACGATCACCTCCGCGCTGTCCCGGGAGATGGTCTCGTCCCCGTGGGACTGCACCGCCAGCATCGGACAGGTGACCGCGTGCAGGTTCCGCCGGGCCATGTGGATCAGCCTGGACAGATCCACCGCGCACCGGGTCGGAAAGCCCGGATAGCCAAAGTCATAGTTCTTGTCCACCATGGCGGCGCGCTCCTCGTCCCCCCGCCACCAGACCGTGGGCATGAAGGGCGCGGCAAACCGAGCCAGGGGCATCATTTTGTTCTGCACGGCCATGGGCGCGGAAATCGGCGCGGCGGCGGTCAGCTCCATCTGCTCGGCCAGCAGCAGCGTCAGTACGCCGCCCATGCTCAGCCCCGCCACGCTGACGTGCCCGTAGCGATCCTTCAGCGCCACGCAGGCCTCCTTGGATGCCTGCAGCCAGTCCTGCCAGGTGGTGCGGCCCATATCCTCCATGGAGGTGGCGTGGCCGGGCAGGTTGATGCCCTGCACGGTGAACCCCTTTGCGTGGAGCGCCTCCCCCAGGGGCCGCATGTGCCCCGCCGATCCCGTGAAGCCGTGGATCAGCAGCACCGCATGGTCGCCGCCCTCCAGAAAAAAGGGCTGGCACACCGGGGAAGAAAAGTCCACAACCGGACGCTTGCTCATGGCTGCACTCCTTTACTGCTGCTCAATGGCGTCGATGCTGGCCTGCTTGCCCAGCACCAGCAGCACGTCGCCCTCCCGGAGCATGGTGTCCGCGCCGGGGGATGCGAGGAAGTCCTTGCCCCGGTGGATGGCCAGCACGCTCAGGCCGTAGTTGCGGCGGACGTTCACATCCACCAGCGTGCGCCCGCACCAGGAGGAGGGCGTGCGAACCTCGGCGATCTGGTAATCGTCCGCCAGCTCCATCATGTCCAGGATGCTGGGGGTCACCAGGGACTTGGCCACCCTCGCGCCCATGTCCCGCTCGGGGAAGACCACCCGGTCCGCGCCCACCTTGCGCAGCACCTTGGCGTGGAGATCGTCCACGGCCTTGGCCAGCACGTAGGGCACGCCGGCCTCCTTGCACAGAACCGTCACCAGAATGGAATCCCGGATGGCGCCGATGCCCACCACCGCCACGTCAAAATTGTTGACGCCCATGGTCTGCAGGGCTTCCTCGTCGGTGGCGTTGGCCTGAATGGCCTGGGTGACGTAGGGCGCGATGTCCTCAACCGTATCGCCGTCCACGTCCACGGCCAGCACCTCGTGACCCATCTTGCACAGGCTCCGGGCAAGGCTTCCGCCAAAGCGGCCCAGCCCCAGCACCAGAAACTGCTTCTTGCTGCTCTTTCGCATAAGGGAAATATCCTCCTTAGCCGATCATCATGCTTTCCTCCGGATAGCGGAGGCGGTTCTGCGTATTGTTCTGCTTGTTGGCCAGGGCCAGCGCCAGGGTCAGCGGGCCCACGCGGCCGAAGTACATCACCGGGATCAGCACCAGGCGGCTGATGAAGCTCAGGTTCGGCGTGCCCACGGTGGATACGCCCACCGTCGCCAGGGCGCTGGCGGATTCAAACAGCAGGTCGATGAAGGGATAGCCGTCCTGCTCGGCCAAGGTCAGCACCATGGTGCAGCCCAGCAGAATCACCAGGTAGATGAACAGGATGGACAGCGCCCGGCGCATCAGCCCCTGGGGCAGCCGCTTGCCGAAGACGTTCACATGCTCCTGCCCGCGAATGACGCTCAGCACAATCAGCAGCAGGACGCTGACGGTGGTGGTTTTCACGCCGCCGCCGGTGGACGCCGGGGACGCGCCGATGAACATGAGGATCACGCTCATCAGCTTGGAGGATTCCTTCATTTTCGCCAGATCCACGGAGTTGAACCCCGCCGTGCGCATGGTCACCGACTGGAAGAACGCGTTGAGCAGCCGCAGGCCGGCGCCGGCGTCATTCCGGGCAAGGGTGTCAGGATTGTTCCACTCCACCAGGGCGTAGAACACCGTGCCCGTGACCAGCAGCCCCGCCGTCACCACCAGCACCACCTTCGTGTGCAGCGACAGCCCGCGCCAGCCCTGACGCTTCCCCCGCACGACCTCCATCATCACCGAGAAGCCCAGGCCGCCCAGGATGATCAGCATGGATACCGTCAGCAGCACCATGGGATCCTCCGCGAAGCCCGTCAGGCTGGAGAAATTCCCGAACAGGTCAAAGCCCGCGTTGCAGAACGCGCTGACGGCATGGAACACCGCGTACCACACGCCCCGGGGCCAGCCGTAGGCCGGCACCATGCGGATGGCCAGCAGCACCGCGCCCGTGCCCTCGATGATCAGCGTGATCAGCCCGTACCAGATGGTCAGCCGCAAAAGCCCCGACAGGGTGGAGGCGTTGACGGATTCCCGGATGAGCATCCGGTCCCGCAGGGTGATGCGCCGACCCAGGGCCAGCATCACCAGGGTGGCGAAGATCATGAAGCCCAGCCCGCCCAGCTGGATCAGCACCAGCAGCACCGCCTGCCCGAACAGCGACAGCGCCGTGCCCGTATCCACCGCCACCAGCCCCGTGACGCACACCGCCGAGGTAGCCGTGAACAGCGCGTCGAACAGGCCCAGGCTCCGCCTCTCCACCGTGGCGATGGGCAGCGCCAGCAGCGCCGTGCCCGCCACAATCATCAGCAGGAAGCCCACGGCCAGCACCTGCTCCGGACGGATCGTCCGCTGCATCAGCCCGGGCTTGCGCTCCGGCATGTCCATCCCTCCCGACAGTCATCATGGGTGATATTATACGCTTTCCCGCGCGTTTTGTACAGGGGAGGTTCGTGAAAACCGCAGCACCGCCGCCGTCCTGTCATCGTGGCTGCCCGCGCCCTCCCCGCTTGACGCGCTGCGCATCAGGCTTCCGGCGGCGGCCATGGCGTCCGGCTCGTCGGCCGCGCGAAGGAGCGCGTCCCGCAGCTGATCCCGCGTGGCGAAGGCGTCCTCCACCCCGTCGGTCATCAGGAAGAGCTGATCCCCCTCCCGCAATCGCAGCACCTGCCCGCTGGCCTCCACCTGCTCCAGAATCCCCAGGGGCAGCGCGTCGCATGTCAGCTCCGTCATTTCCCGGCCCCGGATCAGCCAGCTGGAGGCCGCGCCCAGCTTGTCCACGCTCACCTGGCCCGTCCACAGATCGCATACCACCATGTCCACCGTGGAGAACCGTTCCCCCCGTCCGCACAGGAGCATCATGCCGTTCACCGCCGTCAGCGTCTGCTGCCGGGTGTAGCCCGCTTCCAGACACAGCCGCAGAAGCTCCGCCGTCTGACGGCTCTCCCGCCAGGCCTGCTCGCCCTGGCCCATCCCGTCGGACAGCGCGGCCAGGTACCGCCCGTCCTGCAGCGGCGCGCAAAGGGCCGTGTCACCGCATACGTCGCTGCCGTCCACCCCGCTGCTGACGGCGCCCTGCTCCACCTGCCACATGGGCTGCTCCGCCAGGATGACCCGGTCGCCATCCACCTGCGCCAGCTCCATGGGCGTGTTCAGCGTGCGGATGGTCATGCCGCACAGCTCCTCCGCCTGCGCCTGCGCATCCAGCGCCCGGTGCAGCTCGTAGCACACCCGGGCATGCCCCTGCACCCGCCGGGCATAGAGCAGCGTCGCCGGATACGCCGTTTCCGCCAGCGTCCGCCGCAGCTGCCGCGCGCTCATCTCCTCCCACCAGCTTTCCCCGCACGACAGCTGCGCGAACCGCCGCGCCGCCCCCGACATGGCCGTCAGATGCGTCACCAGCATGTCCCGCTGGTGCATCAGCCGCCGGGTGTCCTTGCGCTGCTGCCCTTCCTCCCGGCGCAGGTCGCTCATCCGGTCGCGCAGGTAGTACAGCCGCCCGCAGCCCAGCCCCCGCAGATTCTCCAGCGTCAGCACCCAGGCCTCGTCCTCCTGATGCCGGGCCTGCCACACCCGCTCGGCATGATCCAGCGCCAGGTCGGAGAGCATGCAGGTACACACCGCGTCGTCAGGACAGCCGTCGCACAGGCGGCACTTCCACCAGGAGGCCGTGTGCGCGCCCTCGTCCTCCACGGGCGACGGTACCGCCGCTGCCATGGCCGCCATGGTTTTCTCCCACTGGGCCAGCGCCTCGGCGGCATAGCCGTCCCCGGTGGATCCGGGCGCGGCCAGAAACCGCCGGCACATCCGCTGAAGTCCTTCCGCCGTATCCCGGGGCAGCAGCGCCAGGGCCAATGCCGCGCAAACCACCGCCATGCCGCAGCCGTCCCCCGACGCCCCCATCAGCAGCAGCGGCATCCCGCAGCCCAGCGCGAAGCTCAGGCATGTCAGCCACCGCCGCCCCAGACACTGCATCATCCCCGCCAGGAAGCCTCCCACCGACAGCGCCACCGACAGCCCCAGCGGCAGCCCCTGCAGCGCCAGCGCCAGCCCCGACAGCATGCCGATCATCGCCCCCGGGCCCACCCCCAGGAACAGCGCCATCGCCAGCGTCACCGCCGACGCCCCCACTGCCCCCACATTCACCGGGAACAGCAGCATCCGGCCCCCGCCGCACAGCAGCATCCCCACCAGGTATCCCACAGATACCCGCTCCTCCATGGCGGCAATGGGCTTGTCCCCCTGCAGCACCCGCAGCGCCCGCAGCATCACCGGCGCCGACAGCGCGCCGATCACCATGCAGGCCACGCCCGTCAGCGACTCCACCGCCGTACCCGTCACAACGCGCCATACCGCACATGGCAGCAGCGACAGCGCCGTCCAGCCCATCAGCCGCAGCATCCCCCGCTCGTATACCACCGCCGGCGCCAGCAGCATCACGCCCACCGCCGCCAGCATGTCCCACCGCGGCGCAAGCCCCCACACCAGGCGCATCATGAACGCCAGGCCGCATCCGCAGGCCGGCCACAGGAGACTCTCCCCCGCCGCCGCCACGGCTCCCATGTACGCCGCGTGCAGCCCCGAGGGAATCCCCAGCATATCCGCAAAGGCCAGCAGAAAGCAGGGCAGCATCCGCCCCGCGATCCCCGCCATCTGCACGAGGGCCGTGCGGGTTTTCATCACCCGCGCGCCGGGCATCCACCGGTGCGGATGCTTCCGCCTGCGCTGGATGCCCTCCAGGTTGCTCTGTTCCATGTCCGTCGCCCCTTTCATGGGACAAGCATAGCGCGCCATATCCCCCACCGCCGTCGAAGGGCCGCGCAAGGTTTGTCGCAGGATACGGAACGGGAGGTATTGCATTCCCGGGCAAGGGGGCGTATCATCATGGTATCAGCCATCAAGGAGGAATCCGCCATGTTCCAGGGCAAAATGAAAGCCGTCACCTTCAGCTACGACGACGGCGTGACGCAGGATCAGCGGCTCATCGCCATGCTGAACCATTACGGCATGAAGGCCACCTTCAACCTGAATTCCGGCCTGCTGGGCAAGCCCGGCTCCCTGGTGCGGGAGGACGTGACCGTGGCCCATGTGAAGCCCCGGCCCTGCGAGGTCAGCGGCATCTACCGGGGGCACGAGGTGGCCGCCCACACCCTGACCCATCCCATGCTCCCCGACCTGCCCGACGAGGAGGTCATCCGCCAGGTGGAGGAGGATCGTCTGGCCCTGTCGGATCTGGTGGGGTATGAGGTGAAGGGCATGGCCTATCCCGGCGGCGGGGTGAACTTCGACCAGCGGGTGGCCCGGCTGATCCGGGAGAACACCGGCATCCGCTACGCACGCACCACCGTGTCCAGCCACAGCTTCGACGCGCAGGAGGATCTGTACTGCTTCCGGCCCACGGTGTACCATCACAGGGAGTGGGCCGAGATGGAACGGCTGGCCCGGGTCTTCCTCGATGCCCCGGCGGACAGGCCCATGCTCCTGTACATCTGGGGCCACGCCTACGAGTTCGACATCCGCAACGACTGGGACGCCTTCGACCGGTTCCTGGCCAGCATCGCCGGGCGGGAGGACGTGTGCTACTGCACCAACAGCGAGGCCTTCGGGGTCTGACAGATGCAAAAAAGTGGCCAAGGCCACTTTTTTGCGTTTCGCACGCGCGCACTGGTCAGGCTGCAAGCAGCCTTCCCGGCCGTCCGTTTGTGTAAGGAAGCGATTTTGCAAAGCCAAATCGCGCGAAGGCTGACGCGCATGTCGTCAGCCTTCGATTTGCAGTCTGCCGACGGCAAATGACTGAACCAAACAAATGACTTAACTGACAGTTTCGCAGCGGCACATGGCCGCTTTTTGTGTTTCCTGCTTACGCCATGCCCTCCCACTCGTAGTCCTCGTCCTCGACGGCCTTGCGCAGGGCCGCTTCCTCCACCGGATGGGTCAGGGTCAGCCGCACCGTGCCTGCCTCGTGGCTGGCATGAGCCTCGCGCACCCCGTCGACGGCCTCCAGCGCGGCCTTCACCGTGGCCTCGCAGTGGCCGCACATCATGCCCTTCACATGCAGGGTGCAGCGCAGGGACGTATCCTCCGGCGCGGCGATGGGCTGCAGCGCCACCGGACGGATGCGCCGGTCGCGCCTGCCGTCATGGAGGCGGCACCAGTTCAGCCGCAGGGCGTTGGACACCACGCAGAAGCTGGACAGGCTCATGGCCGCCGCGGCGAACATGGGGTTCAGCTTCAGGCCCAGCAGCGGAATCAGCGCGCCCGCCGCCAGGGGAATGCCGATCACGTTGTAGATGAAGGCCCAGAAAAGATTCTGATGAATGTTGCGCAGCGTGGCCCGAGACAGCCGGATGGCCGCCGCCGCGTCCGACAGGCGGCTGTTCATGAGCACCACGTCCGCCGCGTCGATGGCGATGTCCGTCCCCGCGCCGATGGCGATGCCCACGTCCGCCCGGGTCAGCGCCGGCGCGTCGTTGATGCCGTCGCCCACCATGGCCACACGGCCCTGCTCCTTCAGCCTGCGGATCACCGCTTCCTTGCCCTCCGGCAGCACCCCCGCGATCACCTGATCCACCCCCGCCTGCCGCCCGATGGCCTCGGCGGTGCGCTGGTTGTCGCCGGTGAGCATCACCACGCGGATGCCCATGTTCTTCATTGCCTCCACGGCCCGGGGGCTGTCCTCCTTGATGGCATCCGCCACGGCGATCACCCCCAGCAGCCGTCCCCCGTGGGCGAAAAGCAGCGGCGTCTTTCCGTTTTCGGCCAGACTCTCCGACGCCTGGCGCACGCTGTCGGGCACCTGCGTCTCCCCGCTCATGAAGCGCAGGCTTCCGCCCAGCAGGCTTTCCCCGTGGAGCACCGCGGTCAGGCCGTGACCGGGCAGCGCGCGGAAATCCTCCACCGGCTCAGCCTGCAGCTTCCGCTGCTCCGCGCAGGCCACCACCGCCCGGGCCAGCGGATGCTCCGAACGGCTCTCGATGGCATGGGCGGCGCGCAGCAGCGCATCCTCCGTCACGCCCTCCGCCGGGAGAACGTCCGTCACCACCGGCTGGCCGGAGGTGATGGTGCCGGTCTTGTCCAGGGCGACGATTTGAACCCTGCCCGCCGCCTCCAGCGACGCCGCCGTCTTGAACAGGATGCCGTTCTTCGCGCCCAGGCCGTTGCCCACCATGATGGCCACGGGGGTCGCCAGCCCCAGGGCGCAGGGGCAGGAAATCACCAGCACGGAAATGGCCCGCGCCAGCGCGTTCCCGAAGGTCTCCCCGCACAGCAGCCACACCGCCAGCGTCACCAGGGCAATCCCGATCACCGCCGGGACAAACACGCCGCTGACCCTGTCCGCCACCTTGGCGATGGGGGCCTTGGTGGCCGCCGCGTCGCTGACCATGCGGATGATCTGGCTGAGGGTCGTATCCTCGCCCACCCGGGAGGCCTCGCAGCGCAGGTAGCCGGACTGGTTCACCGTGGCGGCGGATACCCGGTCGCCGGGCGCCTTGTCCACGGGGATGCTCTCGCCGGTGAGGGCCGCTTCGTTCACCGCGCTGCTGCCCTCCCGCACCACGCCGTCCACCGGGATGCTCTCCCCGGGCCGCACCACGAACACGTCCCCGACCCGCACCTCCTCGATGGGCACGGTGACCTCCGCGCCCCCGCGAAGGAGCGTGGCGGTTTTCGGGGCCAGCTTCATCAGGGATTTCAGCGCGTCGGTGGTTTTGCCCTTGCTGCGGGCCTCCAGCATCTTGCCCACGGTGATCAGCGTGAGGATCATCGCCGCCGACTCGAAGTAGAACTCATGCAGATAATGGGCGGCATGCTCCGGCGCGCCCGTCATGGCGAACAGCGCCCACAGGCTGTACAGGAAGGACGCGCTGGCGCCCAGGGCCACCAGGGTATCCATGTTGGGCGAGCGATGCCACAGGCTTTTAAAGCCGCTGATGAAGAATTTCTGGTTGATGACCATGATGATCCCCGTCAGCGTCATTTCCAGCAGGCCGATGGCCACGTAATTCCCCTCGAACCAGGCGGGCATCGGCCAGCCGGCCATCACGTGCCCCATGGACACGTACATCAGCACCGCCAGAAAACCCAGCGACCACCCCAGCCGCCGCCTGAGGGCCGGGGTCTCGTGATCGGCCAGGGCGTCCTCCCCGGCGGATGACGCGGCCTTCGTCCCTGCCGCGCCCTTCACCGACGCGCCGTAGCCCGCCTCCTGCACCGCGCGGATGACCGCGGCGTCCTCCGCCGGGCCCTCCACGCCCATCATGTTGGTCAGCAGGCTGACGGATACCTCCTCCACCCCGGGCACCTGGCGCACAGCCTTTTCCACCCGGGCCGCGCAGGCCGCGCAGGACATGCCCGTCACGTGATACTGCTTCATGGGAATCCTCCTCCTTGCATGGTCAGCGCATCAGCTTCTGCAGGGTCGCCAGCAGCTCATCCACGGTTTCCTCCCGGCCCTCCCGGATGTCCTGGGTGACGCAGGTGCGGATGTGGCTGGACAGCAGCTCCCGGTTGAAGGCGTTCAGCGCCGCCGCCGCCGCCGCGGACTGGGTCAGGATGTCCGGGCAGTAGGCGTCCTTCTCCACCATGCCGCGAATCCCCCGGATCTGCCCCTCGATGCGGCTGAGCCGGTTCAGCAGCAGCCGAACCTCCTCCCCGTCCCGGCGCTTGATCCGGTGACAGGCCGCGCAGTCATGCTTGCATTCCATGATGTTGTCCTCCCGAGCCAATATACCCCATCGGGGTATGCTGATTATATACCCCCGCCAGGTATTTGTCAAGCATGGCTGAACGCATATACCGAATCCGGCAGGAGAACGCTGTCCCGCCGGCGAATATTTTATCCAACTGAGCCATCCATCCTGCAACGTCCATCACTTCGGAAGAAATGAGGTTGATCATCATGCCTCGTCATCCACGCATGGTCATGGAATACCGCGCCTACGACCTGCCACCCCACTTCCCCGTCGTCGTGCTGACGGGCGAGGAGTGGCGCATCTCCGACGTACCCTCGGGCGTGCTGCACTTTCACAACTGCCTGGAGATCGGCCTTTGCCACTCCGACGCGGGGTATATGGAATTCCATGACGGAAGATGTCCCTTTCAGGCCGGCGATATCAGCGTGGTCACCGGGGATATGCCCCACACCACCTGCTCCGCCCCCGGCACGGCCAGCCGCTGGAGCTATATCTTCATGGACGTGCAGGAGCTGATGCGTCCGCTGCTGCCCATGGAGGCCATCCCCAACAGCGCGGTGCTGCAGACCCTGCTGTACAACAACCACATGCTCCTGCGGGCCAGCGAGCATCCCGAGCTGCGCGCCATCCTGGATACGCTGCTGATGGAGGCCGCCCTGAAAAAGCCCGGCTACGAAACCAGCTTCCGGGCGCTGATGCTCTCCGTGCTGATCATGCTCAGCCGCGAAAACGCCGTGCCCTCCCAGCAGCAGGACGCCATGCCCATCGCCCCGGCCATCAAGCACATCAACGAGCATTACATGGAGGATTTCTCCATCGGCGAGCTGGCGGCGCTGTGCCATCTGTCGGCCAGCCATTTCCGGCGCATCTTCCGGGAGATCATGGGCGTGGGGCCGCTGGAGCATCTGAACCGCACCCGCATTCTGAAGGCCTGCTCCCTCCTGCGCCTGAGCGACGCGTCGGTCATGTCCATCTGCGGGGCGGTGGGGTTCACCTCCCTGAGCAGCTTCAACCGGCACTTCGTGGCCATCACCGGCTCCTCCCCCACGGAGTGGCGGCGCAACATGAACTCCCTGCAGCCCGTCACCGTGCACAAGTACGCCGGATGGCTGGTGCCGCCCAAGGATCCCTGACCCTGCCAAAGAAAGCCCCTGCTCCCGCAAGGTACGGGAACAGGGGCTCATGGTTTCAAAAAAGCGGCTGCGGCCACTTTTTCGAGAAGGAAAGGGATTCCGCTGCTGCCGAAACCGACCCGCGCCGCCGGGAAACCCGGCGGACACGAACGCAGTCTGCCGACGGCGTGGTTCAGCGTTCCTGACAGAGAAAGCCCCTGCTCCCGCAAACACGGGAACAGGGGCTCTTTGCATGCCCGGGAAGGGGGTATCAGTCGGCGGGCGCGACGGCCTGCTTCAGCGCCTCCCAGCCCTCGGGATCGTCGATCACGCTGAAGACCTCCACGTCGCCGCTGGCCATGGTGGTGTACAGCCCGGCGATGGCGTCGGTGATCTCCTGATTGGTCATGGCGGCGAACTGATCGTTATCGGCATAGCCGATGAAGCCCTCGGCCAGACCCACCAGCGGATAGGTGCCGCCGGGGAATTCGCCCGCCAGCAGCGCGGAGAAGGCCGCGTCGATGGCCGCGGGGTAATCGGCGAAGAAGGAGGTGACGATGGTCGCGGCCTCGTCGGGATCGGCGATGGTCACGGACTGGTCGCAGTCCACGCCGAAGGCATAGCGGCCGGCTTCCTTTGCGGCGGTGAACACGCCCGCGCCCGCGCCGCCGGCCACCTGCCAGATCACGTCCACGCCCGCGTCATACATGGCCATGGCCTGCTTGGCCACCTCGGGCGCCAGGTCGGGCAGGAAGTCGCCGGCATAGTCGATGTACACGGTCACGCCGTTATCCCGGCACACCTGGCAGAAGCTGCCGATGTACTCGTTCAGGCCGGGGAAGTTCACGCCCACGATCACGCCGACCTTCTTGTCAGGGTTGGCCTTGGGCATGCTGCTGGTGGTCACCTGGCAGGCCACGTAGCCCGCCAGATAGCCCAGATCCTTGTTCTTGTAGCGCAGGCCGTAGACGTTGCTCAGGGGATTCTCCTGCAGGGCCTCGGGCACGTCCTGCAGATCCACGCTGAAGAACAGCTGCTCGGGATAGTTGGTGGCCGCGTCCACCAGGGCCTCGTTGCACTCCGCGCCGCAGGTGACGATCAGGTCATACTTGCCGCTCTCGCAGGCCTCGGTGAAGAAGGGCTTGTAGGTCTCCAGCTCATACTCGGCGGACGCCTTGTCCATGGGAATGGAGCCCATGGCAATGGCTTCGGTGGTGGTGCCGGGATACTTCTCCTCCAGGGCCTTCACGCCCGCGGCGGCCGCGGCAAAGTAGCTGCCGTCGCCCAGGGAGGGCACCAGAATCAGCACGCTCATGCCGCCGTCCGCGCCTTCCGCGCACACGCAGGTCATGGAGCAGAGCATCGCCAGGGTCAGAAGAATGGCTGCCAGTTTTTTCATGTTCCGGACTTCCTTTCTCTCGGTGGCATAGGGGATCCGATCTTTCTCATTGTATCATAGATAGCCTGCTATGCAAAGCGTATTGCACCCGTGCTGTCAAAAAAATGTCCGAAACAGACAAAAAGCGCCTGCCTTCCGTCGAAGACAGGCGCATGACGGATGCCGCTTACAGCTGAAGCATCCGGGTTTCCATGGGATTCAGGGACACGTCCAGGCTGCCGCCGGGCAGAGCGATGGACGCGCTGACGGGCTCCTCGCTGTTGTTGATGGCCACAAGGGTTCCGTCGGCGGGATAGTACGCCGCCTCCACCAGCGCGCTGTCGGAAACGTACTCCGCCTTCGCGCCGCTGAGGTACATCAGCAGCTCCAGCAGCATCCGGTTGCTCTCCGGGCCCTCGCGGAAGCTGCTCAGGTACGCGGCCTTGCCCTTGCCGAAGGGATGCACGGTCATCACGGGCGCGCCGTCCTTCTCGGCCAGGACAGCCGCCTTGCCGTCGGTCAGGTACAGGTTGGGGTTGGGCGCGAGGGCGGCGGCGTTCACCGTCACCGGCGCGGAAGTATCCACCGCATACTGCCAGCGGCCATGGCACACCCGGGCGCCGGTATCCTCGTCGATGCCCAGCACATGGGCCAGGCGGAAATACGTGCTGTAGCCGCCCACGGCCGAGGGCTCGCCCACGCCGATGAAGCTGCCGCCCTCATGGACGAACTTCGTCACGGCCTCCACCAGCCGGTCGGACTTCCAGGCGTCGCCGCCGCTCCAGGCATCGCCCGCGCGGCCCGCGTTGATCACCACGTCCACATTCTCCAGCGCGCCGTTTTCCACGTCCTCGAAGGACACGAACCTCACGTCCACCGGCAGGCCGGACAGCGCCTCGTTGATGTGGATCAGGTTGTGCTTGTCCGTCTCGTGGAAGTGGCCGGACAGCGTCCAGGCCCGCAGCTCGCCCCAGGTGTGCATCACCGCCACCCGGCAGGGCAGGGTGTAGGGCGCGCCGTGGCGGTGCATCTCCACGATGCGGCGGAACTCGATGGCCATGTTCTCGATGGCGTCGTTGAACTCGGGGAAGTCCAGGGTCAGGTGCAGGTAGCCGCCCAGGCCGATGCGGTCCACCGGCTGGCGCAGCAGCGCGCGGCGGACGTGCTTCCAGTACTGCAGGGCGTCCCGGGCGGGATCGCCGCCGGGCGAGAAGGTGGGCGCGCCGCCCAGCCCCACCGGGAACAGGTAGGGATGGAAGCGCAGCTCATGCACGGGCACCCTGGCGTTGGCGCACAGCCGGCACTCGAAGCCGGAGAACACGCACTTGATCAGTCCGTCGAAGCCCACCTGCTGGAACCGGGGGCCGTTGGGCTCCAGGCCCACCCAGCTGTCGTCGTAGAAGACGTAGGCTTCCTTGCCGTGCCTGTGGATGATGGCCACCAGCTCCTTGGCCTTTTCGGCCACGAAGTCCTGGATGAACTCCATGTAATCCCGCTTGTGGGCGGTGGGGGGCATGTGGGTCACCTGGAACTTGCCGCCGTTGACGAAGTCCTCGGCCGTCAGGGCGTAGCCGTACTTCTCCTCGAAGGCCCGCAGAGCTGCGGGGCTGACCGTGAAGTCATAGCTGGCCCAGTCGGTGAAGCGGTTGCGCAGGCGGTCGTCGGAGCCCCAGATCCACACAAAGTTGTAGAACAGGCTGGTCAGGCGGATCACGTTGGTCTGGGGATTGGCCACGCACCACTTGTCCATCCAGTCAGTGAGGTACGCCCACGCCGCCGGATGCCGGGGATCCAGCTGCCGCAGATGCTCGCTGGTCCAGGAGTTGGTGGTGTGGTTGTACATGTTGATCTCTTCCCAGATGCGCCAGGCCAGGAAGGCCACGGTGTACTGGTGCCAGGGCGCCGCGCCGGTGATGGTGACCCTGCCGTCCTGGTAGCTCCACTGCCCGCGGGGCACCTCCGTGCCGCTGGTGCGGTCGTACACCTGGTAATAGGCCAGGGCATCGGGGCTGTCGTTGAGGACGAACTGCTCGTCGAAGTAGCCGTCCATCAGGCCGATGACCAGCGTATCGCCCTCGGCGGTCACCGGATCGGTGATGAGGAAGGACTGCTGCTGGGCGTCGGGATGCGCCGCGGCGAACTCGTTGTGCTGGCGGATGATGCAGATGGTGGAATAAATGCGGTAGCC
Organism: Aristaeellaceae bacterium; assembly: GCA_051886675.1. Classification (GTDB taxonomy): domain Bacteria; phylum Bacillota; class Clostridia; order Christensenellales; family Aristaeellaceae; genus UBA11524. The sequence goes on along the minus strand of JBJEYH010000257.1, from coordinate 12,649 downwards.
CGCGTCGGTGATCTCGCTGGAGAGCTTGGTGCCGTCGCTGTCGCGGATCACGTCCGCGCCCCACTTTCTGGCCAGCTCCAGCGTCAGCTGCTCATAGCCCGCTTCGCCCGGCAGCGTAAAGCCCCCCTGGCGGTATTTAGCCTCGCTCATGGGTTTCACTCCTTCATTCACTATCGGTTGACGCCCGTTGCTTACAGCGCGCCGTCCACCGCCAGCTGGTCGGCCTCCAGCACCGCGGCCAGGAAGGCCAGCGCCAGGCCCTGACCCCAGCCCTGGGTCCAGCGGCGGGAGATGTTGCGGTAGCCGTCGCGATCCTTCATCACGGCGGTGCCGGCGGATACGTTCAGCACCCGGCCCTCGGGGCTGATGTTGTTCAGGATGCCTTCCACGGCCTTGTTGACGTACTTCAGGTGCAGGGGGTTGCCCTTGACCACCATGGCCGCGGCGATGGCCGCGGAGGCGGACACCTCCTCGTAGGACTCGGGATCATCCAGCAGCGTGCGCCACAGGCCGTCCTCGGTCTGCAGCTTCTTGAGCGCGGACAGCTGCTCGGCCAGCGCGCCGGCCACGTCCATGTACTTGGGATACAGGTAGCACTCCGGCAGCACCACGCCCACCTTGCTCATGGTGTAGGCGGCCCAGGCGTTGGCGCGGCCCCAGTAGAAGCCGGACATGTGATCCTTGGTGATGTTGTTGTAGCCGTGGTACCACAGGCCGGTCTTCTTGTCCTGCAGGTACTCGATGTGCCAGTAGTACTGGTTCAGCGCGTCGTCGATCAGCTCCGCGTCGCCCCAGGCAACGCCCGCCCGCAGCATGAAGAACGCCGCCATCATCAGCGTATCGGCCCAGCACTGCTCGGGGAAGTCGTTCTTGGCGGAGACGGTGTGCTGCAGCACGTTGTCGCCGAAGCGCAGGGCCTCGTGCCGCAGGTAGCTGATCTTTTCCTCGGCGATCTTTTTGTACCGCTCGTCCCCGTACTTCTCATGCAGGGACAGCAGGCAGTGGCCCATGGAGCAGGTGTTCACCGTCCAGTGGGGCAGCCCCAGCTCGATGTACTCGTCCACGCGGGCCTTGACCATCTCAATGTACTTGTCATCGCCCGTGACGCGGGAGGCCTCGCACATGCCGAAGTATGCCACGCCGCAGGGCCAGTCCCAGGGCATGTCCATGTTCATGGTCTGCTCCGCCACCGCGTCGATGGCGCTGAGTACCCGCTGCCTGTCATAAATGATGCCTGCCATTGTCAGTTCCCTCCATACATTTTTCTATACGCATCGCGCCGGCCGCGCGGGCCGGGCGGGCATTTTGGAGTTTCTGGTATCTATCCAGCCTGATCATACCAAATTTCCGCAGATTCTTCTATGCGTTCCCGTGCGAAAACTGTGCTTTTTCGCGCATAATACGGCCGCCGCAGCGGGGTTTCGCGCCGAATTCCCTTGCCCCGGACGGGATTCGTGCTATAATGGTAAAAAGATTCACACCATCGTCCCCCAGGGGATGAAAGGAGCATGCCTTGCATGATTTTCCAGCGCATTGATTTTCACAACGTTGCCGACATGACCCCCGCGGACGGCGGCTGGCTGATGTGGCGGCTGCCCGAAGACGTCCGCGCCCGGACCAACGAGGGCCTGCGCACCCGCGTCTGCCACTGCAACAGCGGGGTGGAGCTGCGCTTCCGCATCAGGGGCGAGGGCGTCACCCTGATCCTGAAGAGCGAGCCGGAGGCCGAGGCCCAGGTGGCCCACATCTACTACGGCAGCATCCAGGGCGGATGGGAAAACTCCGCCCGGGTCATCGGCACCGCGCCCACCCGGGTGCATATTCCCGCCCCGAAGAACCTGCCGGAGCTGCGCCGCATCAGCGAAAACGCGCACCTGCCCTTTGACCCGGAGCTGGTGCGCCTGGTGCTGCCCTACGGCACCTGCGTGTACATGGGCTGCGAGGGCGACGTGGAGCCGCCCCGTCCCGGCGATACCCCCGCCCGCACCTACCTGGCCTACGGCTCGTCCATCACCCACGGAAGCCTGGCCCTGGACATGCCCCACACCTATCCCTTCCGCATCGCGCAGATGCTGGGGTGCGATTACCTGAACCTGGGCTTTGCGGGCACCGCCCACGCCGAGGAGGCCGTGGCCCGGCACATCGCAGGCCGCGGGGACTGGGACTTCGCCTCGGTGGAGCTGGGCATCAACATGCTGGGGTTCAGCGAGGCGGAATTCGAGGCGCGCATCGACCGCTTCACCGCCATCCTTGCCGGGGATCCCCGGCCCGTGTTCGCCACGAGCATCTTCGTGTTCAACGGCGAACAGCAGGAGAAGGGCCGGCGCTTCCGGGAGATCGTCCGGCGCTACGCCGGGGAGCGGCTGATCTTCACCGATGGCCTCGACCTGCTGGAGAACCCGGCCTTCATCGCCCAGGATCTGGTGCATCCCTCCCTGGAGGGCGCCGAGCAGATCGCCCGCCGCTGGAGCGCCGTCATGGCCGACCGCCTGCCCCGTTAACCCCGCAAGGCCCGGATCCCTGGGATCCGGGCCTTTGCCCTGCCGTCAGGGCGTGAGGGTGAACTTCAGCACATAGTCGGGGGTGGGCGGCAGGATCACCGTCTGCACGCCCTCCTGATCCAGGGAGAGGAACAGATCCTCCGGGTACGGATCGGTCACCCAGCTGGTCACGGCGTAGGCCTGGGCGCCGTCGGCCACCCGGCGGATGTCCTTCGCCCGGCCCCGGAGCCCCGGGATGCACACCGCGCCCAGCGGCTGCTCCAGAAGATGGGCGTAGATCGTGTCGCCCCGGCGGGTCAGGCGGCCCCAGTCGGGCTTGGGCATGTCCGCCGCGCCGCAGCCGTAGATGCTCTCGCCGTTGAGGGCCATCCAGTCCCCCACCTCGCGCAGGATGCTTTGCTGGCGGGCGGGAATATTGCCCCGGGCGTCCGGGGACACGTTGAGGATCAGGTTGCCGTCCTTGCTGACGCACTCCACCAGCTTGCGCACGATCACGTCCGCGGACTTGTATTCCTGATCCGCCGCGCAGTAGCCCCAGTTGTTGTTCATGGTGGCGCAGCACTCCCAGGGGACCTTCCGGCCCGAGGGCGTGCGCAGGCCCTGCGCGGGAATGATCTGCTCGGGGCAGGTGAAGTCGCCGGAAATTTCGGTGGGCTCGTCGGTCATCAGGGAGCCGTAGCTGCCGCCGCTGGATTCCAGGCGGCTGTTGAGGATGATCCCCGGCTGCAGCTGCCTTGCCATGCCCGTCAGCTCCGTGGCACGCCAGGCCTCGCCGGTCTTGTCGTCGTAGGAGAAGTCCAGCCACATCAGGTCGATTTTCCCGTAGTTGGTCAGCAGCTCCCGCACCTGCCCGTGCAGATAGTCGACGTAGCGGCTGAAGACCGCCCCGTCCCGGGCATGGGGATGGTTGCGCATGGGATGGTTGCGGTCCAGGGTGAAGTCCGGATGATGCCAGTCCAGCAGGGAATAGTACAGCCCCACCTTCAGCCCCTCGGCCCGGAAGGCGTCCGCATACTCCCGCACCAGATCCCGCCCGCAGGGGGTGTTGGTGGACTTGAAGTCCGTGAGCCTGCTGTCAAACAGGCAGAAGCCGTCGTGATGCTTGGCCGTGAGCACGGCGTACTTCATGCCCGCCTGACGGCACAGCTTCGCCCACTCCGCCGGGCGGTAGTCGACGGGGTTGAATTCATGCAGCAGCGGCTCGTAGTCCGCCTCGGCGATCTCCTCCCGCTGGCGCACCCATTCCCCACGGGCGGGAATGGCGTACAGCCCCCAGTGAATGAACATGCCGAAGCGGGCCTCCCGGAACCAACGGATCCGTTCCTCCCTGGCTGCCTGGTCTTTCATGTGTGTCTCGCTCCATTCTGCATTTTTCTTTGTCCGCAGCGCGCGGCTCGCTGGTATCATTATAGGCCCTTCCCGCCGGGAGCGCAAGGGCGCGGCGACAGGAATTCGCCCGGGCGCGCGGGATTGCGTCCGGGCTTGCCATGATCTGTCAGGAATCGGCGGTGCAGCAGGCGAAGTCGTAGTCGATATAGTTGGCGATGAAGCGCGCCCGCAGGTTCCGCGTGCCGCACAGGGTGCCGGTGGCGGTGGTCACGTCCAGATCCTGGGGCAGGACGAACTTGATGCAACGCACGGTCACGTCGGCGCAGGAGGTCTGCGTATGGGCGGGCACGGTGATCATCTTCAGCCCGCGCTGATGCTCCAGGCCCGCGTCGTCCACCTCGGTGAGGATGGCCGCCAGGGCTACCCGCCGGTTGGGGCAGACGTTCTGCAGCGTCACGCTCAGCTGAAGGATCCGGCCCAGGGATTCCAGCGCCAGATCGCCCGCGTCGAATTCCACCGTGTCCTCGCATCCGCCGATGCTGATGCTCACCGGCGTGGGACAGCGCTCCGGCAGGACGCTGATGCCGCAGTTCACCGCGATTTCCGGCGAGGGGAATTCCACGGTGTTTTCCTCGCTGTCGGTGTAGTCCACGGCGTCGTTCACCGCCAGTGTGCCCGTGCAGCTGCCCGCGTGCTGCACCGTGAAGGTCAGCGACGCGCCCTCGCTGGCGCTCACGCCCAGCTCGGTCATGCGCCAGCGCAGCGTCGCGGTGTCCAGCAGGGTGGCGGTGCCCTTGGTGGGCGCGTCCACGGAGGTGATGCGGAAGCAGGGGTTGACGTGGTCGGTGATTTCGATGTTCGTGGCGCCGGCCCTGGTGATGTTTTCCGCCAGGGTCCCGAAGAGATCCTTCAGCTCCTCGTCGTTGGGGGTGACGGCCACGTAGGCCGAGGCCGGCCTGGAGGCCCATTCCTGCAGGGCGCTCTCGTCCACGCCGCCGTTGCCGCTCAGGCCGATGGCATAGATGGTCACGCCCTGCGCCCGGGCCGCCGCCGCCACTGTGCCGGCATCCCCGCCCACGGTGGTGTTGCCGTCGGTGAACATGACCATGACCCTGCGGTTCAGGGACGCGGCGCTGAACAGCTGCGTGGCTTTGGTGAAGGCGTCTGCGTGGTTGGTGAGGCCGCCGGCGGTCAGCGCGTCCACGGCGTTTTTCAGATCCGCCACGGAGGTGATGAGGGCCGTATCCTGGGTGGCGGCGTCGGAGAAGCTCACCACGCCGATGCGGCTGCCCGAGCCAATCTGCCCGATGCCGCCGCCGGTGGCCTCGTCGATGATGTCGATGAAGGCCTTCGCGCCGGTCTTGAGGTTGGCCAGGGGACTGCCCGCCATGCTGCGGGAGCGGTCCAGGATCAGCACGATGTCGAGGGGACTGGTCACGATATCCGGCTCCGCCGTCAGCGAAAGCGTCACCTGAAAGGTGTCGCCGCAGCTGATGGAGGTTGCGCCAAGCGTCTTGCTGGCAAGGGTTACGCCCATGATGATTCCTTCCCTTCCGGCCCCGTGACAGGGGCCTGCCGCATACTATGCGCCGCGCCGCCGTCCGGTTCCCCGGCCCCCCGGCGGGAATCCGACGGGCATCCCCCTTGCGCGCACCGGGCAAAGCGTGTACAATGTTGCCATGTGAGCTGCCGTACGTTCCATATTGTTTCAGAAAGGATGACGCTTTGATGAAGCTGTCTTTGGACGCGACCCGACTGATGCCCGGCACCGTCATGGAGGAGGATGCCCTGCTGCTGCCCGCGGAGGGCGGGGGCATACTGCTGCCCGAGGCGGCAGCCTCCCCTCAGCGGTACCTGACCATGACCCTGACGGTTCTGGAGGAGCACTCCATGGCCTTTGAGCTGCGGGTCTACGGCGAGGAGCCCGAGGCCCGGGTGATCATCCGCTTCGGCCTGCTGCCCCGCTACGCCACCCCCGTCACCATCGACCTGAACTGGCTGGACGGGCATATTCTCTTCCCCGGCCACACCCCCGGCGAGCTGAAGGTGGTCTGTCACGGCTCCCGCATCGCCCGGTCGGACGTCCGCCGGATGGAGCTGGTCAACATCCGCGCCTTCCACGACGTGCGGGTGCGCCTGACCGACCTGGCCCTGTCGGACGAGCCTCTGCCCATGACCCCCGCGCCCGCCATGCCCCTCATCGACGGGATGGGCCAGTACATGCCCAAGGCCTGGCCCGGCAAGGCGGAAAGCCCCGAAGCGCTGTCGGCCTTCCTGCGCAGCCAGGCCTCGCTGCCGGACGCCTACCCCTTCGATACCTGGACGGCCTGGGGCGGCTGCGCGGACATGCCCCTTCAGGAGGGCACGGGGTACTTCAGCCGCTGCTTCCGCGACGGCCGCTGGTACCTGACTGATCCGGAGGGCTGCGCGTTTTTCAGCATGGGGCCCGACTGCACCGTGGTGCGCTGCGACGCCCGGGTGGACGGTCTGGAGGGGCTGCTGACCTGGCTGCCGGAGGAAAGCGATCCGGTCTGGAAGCCCATGTACGCGTCCATGCGCCGGGGCTTCGGGGAAATCGACCGGGGCGAGGGGAAGATGTTCTCCTTCGAGCGGGCGAACCTGTACCGGGCCTTCGGCGAGGGCTGGGAGGAAGCCTGGCGGGGAATGATCGTCAGCCAGCTGAAGCAGGCGGGCATGAACACCCTGGGCAACTGGTCGGACGAGACGCTCTTCGGGCGGATGCCCTACGTGACCAGCCTGCCCCGCTTCCCGGGGACGGCCCACATGATCTTCCGGGACTTCCCGGACGTGCTGTCCCCCGGGTACGCCGAAGACGCCCGCGTCTGCGCCCAGGCCCTTTCCGATCGCCGGGACGACCCGTGGATGATCGGCTACTTCCTGCGCAACGAGCCGGGCTGGGCCTTCGTGGACAACCTGATCATCGCGGACGAGGTGCTGCGCGACCCGGCCGATACCTGCTGCAAGGACGCGCTGATCGCCTGGCTCCGGGAGCGCTACGGGGACGTTGCCGCGCTAAACGCCGCCTGGGGCGCGGAGCTTTCGTCCTTCGAGCAGCTGCGCCAGCCGGTGGAGAAAGCCTCCGCCTGGTCGGACAATGCGAAAGCCGACCTGCGCACCTTCTCGGAGAGGCTGATCCGCGCCTATGTGGAGATTCCCGCCGCGGCCTGCCGGGCGGTGGATCCCAATCACATGATCCTGGGCATGCGCTGGGCCTGGATTTCCGACCCGGTGCTGGCAGCGGGCTGGGAGTGCTTCGACGTGTTCTCCATCAACTGCTATGCGGTGGATCCCACCGAAGCCATCGAGCATGTGCGGCAGCTGGGGGTGAACCTGCCGGTGATGATCGGCGAGTTCCACTTCGGCGCGCTGGACGCGGGCCCCACCGCCACGGGCCTGGAGGCCGTGCTCTCCCAGGAGGAGCGGGGCGTGGCCTACCGCTACTACTGCGAGCACGCTGCGGCGCATCCCTTCGGCGTGGGCTGCCACTACTTCCAGTGCTACGACCAGTTCGCCCTGGGCCGCTTCGACGGGGAGAACTACAACATCGGCCTGTTCGACATCTGCCTGCAGCCCTACGCCGCCATGATGGACGCGGTGAAGGCCTGCAGCCGGAGCATCTACGAGGTGAAGGCGGGCCGTCAGGAGCCCGTTAGCCGCAGGCCCGTCAGCCTGCCCATGATCGCGTACTGACGTCGGTTTCCCGCAAAACCGACCAGAGTATACTTTGATGAGCGGCATGCTGCGTCTTTCGGTTATGCCCCGTCTTTCCGCCATTGATTACGCCCTGCTCCGGTGCGGCTATCGCCCGCCGGGGCGGGCAGGGACGCGGCGACTGCGGCTGCGGTCAACGGCTTCCGCGACAGGCCATGCACCTTCGGCCCTGCCTTCTGGCAAGATGTGCGCCAGGCTTCATGCCAGGTCTATCCTTACTGGCCCCGGGCCGCGCTGCTGGAAACCGCATCCTTCTTCCTGGATGACGCTCTGGCCTGGCGCGACCGGCAGCGGCTTCATCAGCAGGTCATGACCGCAGGGAATCTCTTGGACAGCGAACGGGATGAAGTCTTTTGGGTCTGGCTGGAGGGGTTCCCTCAGGCATTGGCCGACGTGCTGCAGGACGATGGTTTCCGTCGCTATCTGGCCTGGGAAGAGAGCCGCCTACCCTGTCTGCGCCAGGAGCTTGCCGAGGAATGGCTGAAAACCGACCATGTTCTGTTTCGATGCAGGCAAGCCTACGCACTGCCGCTTGAACGCGTCTGCGCCGTGGTAAACCCCATCAAGCGGGCAGGCGCCACAGACTACCATTTGCAGAGCGGTACCCTTTACTGCACCTCCGGATGCTTCCGGGCGGAATCGATCATTCACGAGTGCCTGCACCTGGCTGTGCATCCGCATATGGATAGCCTGCGCGAACAGGCGCTTGCCCATCAGGAACCCTGGCCGGATGTGGATGCATCCTACTATCTTGCCGGCAGCGAAGACGGATGGATGAACGCCTTTGAGGAATACGCCGTCCGCTACCTGACAGACCGCGTCATGGCGGGACAGATCCCGGAGCTGCGCCGCTTTCTTTCCGCACTGGCAAAGCCGACTTTGGTCTGATTTTGTTGCCGGCAGACCGCCGTTCCTTTTGCCTGGCCGGCCTGTGACCCCGGGTCGGTTTCCCTCCGGCTTGACAAAGCAGGAAGAATGATGTAGGATGCAATAAGCATTGCACAATCTTACACATTTGTGGAAAGGAGGCGCCCTTATGCCCAAAAAGAATGTTACGATCTATGACATCGCCAGGGAAGCGGGCGTGTCCCCCGCCACGGTGTCGCGGATCCTGACGGACAGCACCTCCGTCAGCAAGGAAAAGCGCGACCGGGTCAACGCGCTGATCCTCAAGTACAACTACCGCCCCAACGCCATGGCCCGCGCCCTGACCGAAACCCGCAGCCGGGTCATCGGCATGGTCATGGCGGACATCAGCAATCCCTACTACAACAGTGTCTTCACGGCCTGCACCAACGAGGCCTTCGCCCGGGGGTACATGACCATGATGTTCAATACCCTCTCCCGCCCGGACATGGAGCAGGCCGCCCTGACCAAGCTGCTGGAGCAGCGGGTGGACGCCATCATCATCTGCGGCGGGCGCATTGACCTGGTGGAGCAGGATCCGGCCTTCACCCAGCTGCTGGAAACCACCCTGGCCACCACCCCTGTGGTGGTGGGCTCCCGCAGCCCCGATGAGCGCATCTGCGGCGTGGCCGTGGATCACGAGACCTCCGTGGATCTGGCCATGGACTACCTCATCGGCCTGGGCCACCGGGACATCGGCTTCATCTACACCGGGCAGCAGTATTACGGCACCCAGCAGCGCCTGGCCCATTTCCGCCTGAAAATGGCTCAGGCAGGTTTGCCTGTCCGGGAGGAATGGCTCATCTCCGTGCCGTTCTACGACTGCCAGTCCGGCATGGAGGGCGTGCGCAGGCTGATGCAGCTCGATCACCTGCCCACGGCGCTCCTGGGCATCAACGACCTGGTGTCCGTGGGCATCCTGCAGGAGCTGCTGGCCCAGGGGCTTCGGGTGCCCGAGGACATTTCCCTCATCGGCTTTGACAATACCTTCATCACCGCCATCACCACCCCCAAGCTCACCGCCATCCACTACGACTACACCGAGTACGCCCGCCTCCTGGTGGACGCCGCCATCGCTTCCATCGAGGGCCGGCGGATCCCCCGCAATCAGCTGCTGACCTCCCAGCTGGCCGTCCACCGCTCCTGTACGCCGCCCGACAAAGCCCGGGATGATACGTGAAAATACTTTCATTCACCATGTGCGCCTCCGGCACCCATTCCGGCGGCGTACTTTTTTGATTTCTACCAAATTAGACATTGACCCTCCCCCGGCCAATATGTTATACTCGCCGTATGAAATGGGTTTCAAATTGACAGTTTGCACAGACAGTAAGGTTTTCCCGGTGATTTCGGACCCTGTACCGCTGCTGCTTGAGCTGGTTTTTTTTGAAATCTTTTTTCACATAGCCGACAAGAAAGGTGGCGGGGTATTTTGGTCAAGTCACAGCAAAAGGCAGCCCCTAGTCTGGAAGGGTACAAGAAGCCCAGCGTTCTCCGCATGATCATTCAGAATCGTACGCTGATCCTCATGTGTGTTCCGGCTATTGTGTTCTTCTTCGTCTTCTCCTACATGCCCATGCCGGGGGCGTATATCGCCTTCACCAACTTTCAGTACAACAAGGGCATCTGGCACAGCCCCTTCGTTGGCCTGAACAACTTCAAGTTCCTGTTCTCCTCCGGCCAGCTGACGCTGCTTTTGCGCAACACCATCCTGTACAACCTGGCCTTCATCGTCCTGGGCAATGTGCTGCAGCTGACCTTCGCCATCCTGCTCAACGAAGTCCGTTCCGCCGGGTTCAAGAAGACCTCCCAGTCCCTGATGTTCCTGCCTTACTTCATCTCGGACGTTCTGGTCTCCCTGCTGGTGTACAACCTGCTGAACTATGACTACGGCTTCATCTCCAACCTGGTGCGCTCCCTGGGCGGCGAGATGCCCAAGGTCTACCAGATGCCCAACGCCTGGCCCTTCATCATCATCCTGGTCAACCTGTGGAAGGGCACCGGCTACGGCACGGTGGTCTACTTCGCGGCCATCACGGGCATGGATTCCTCCATGCTGGAGGCTGCCCAGATCGACGGCGCCAACGGCTTCCAGCGTATCCGCTACATTATCCTGCCGACGCTCAAGCCCACCGTCATCATCCTGTTCCTGTTCGCCATCGGCGGCATCCTGAAGGGCAACTTCGGCCTGTTCTACAACCTGGTCGGCAACAACTCCATGCTCTTCAACACCACCGACATCATCGAGACGTACGTCTATCGCTCCATGATGAACAGCTTCAACTTCTCCCAGAGCAGCGCTGTGGGTCTGTTCCAGAGCGTGGTCGGCTTCTTCATCGTGCTGGCTGCCAACGCCTTCGTGAAGCACCTCGACCCGGATTACGCGCTGTTCTGATCAGGAAGGAAAGGAAGTGTGTCTCATGGCTAAGGATCTTCAGCATCACTCCAACAAGGTTCGCATTGACTCCTCGGACATGATCATCCGCGGCGTTACCTATGTGGTGGTCACGCTGTTCAGCATCTGCTGCATCCTGCCCTTCTGGATGATCATCGCCTCCTCCTTCTCCACGGAGGAAGCCATCCGCCGCACGGGCTTCACCCTGTGGCCCAGCGACTTCTCCACCTACGCCTATGAGCTGCTGTTCCGCTCCCCTGACCAGATGATTGGCGCGTATATCGTCACCATCTGCCTGGCGGTGGTCGGCACGGCGGTGGGCCTGTTCATCATCGCCATGACGGGCTACGCCCTGCAGCGCAAGGACTTCCCCTTCCGCAACGGCATCATGTTCTACATCTACTTCACGTCCCTGTTCTCCGCGGGCCTGGTGCCCTTCTACCTGCTGATTGTGCAGACCCTGAACCTGCGCGACTCCTACTGGGCGATCCTGCTGCCCCTGCTGATGAGCCCCTGGCTGATCGTGCTGATGAAGAACTTCGTCAAGGCGATCCCCCACGAGATCACCGAGTCCGGCAAGATCGACGGCGCCGGCGACTTCCGCATCTTCTACGCGCTGATCCTGCCCTCCCTGAAGCCCGCGCTGGCCACCATCGGCCTGTTCCTGGCCCTGGGCTACTGGAACGAGTGGTACTACTCCTCCCTGTTCCTGACCTCCGAGGTGGCCTACCGTCCCCTGCAGTACCACCTGTACAACGTCATCAACAAGGTGGCCAGCCTGCGCAACTCCGTTGCCGGCTCCAACGTGGTGCTGACCGACATCCCCAGCGAGACGCTGAAGATGGCTACCGCCGTGGTCGCCACGGGCCCCATCATTCTGCTGTACCCCTTCGTGCAGAAGTACTTCGTCGCCGGCCTGACCGTGGGCGCCGTCAAGGGCTGATGCATCCCCTGTTCCCCGTATCGAACGGGCATGGGCCCGTTTAGATAAAATCAAAGGAGGACACCAATCATGAAGAAACTGGTTGCTTTGCTGGTTGCCTTGATGATGTTCGCCACCATGCTGCCCGTAATGGCCATGGCTGACAGCGCCATCGACACCTCCGAGCATGTCGTCATCACCTACCTGGTGACCGGCGACCCGCCCACCAACCGCACCGATGAAGTGCTGGCCAAGATCAATGAGATCCTGACCGAAAAGGTTAATGCCGAGCTGAAGATCCGCTGGATCGAGTGGACCGACTGGACCACCAAGTACAACCTGGCCCTGGCCACCCAGAACGGCGACATCGACCTGGTCGGCACCGCTACCGACTGGCTGAACGCCTGGCCCAACATTCAGAAGGGCGCTTTCCTGCCCCTGTCTGAGGAAATGCTGCAGACCTATGCCCCCAACACCTGGGCGCAGGTGCCTCAGGCCAACTGGGATCTGTGCAAGTACAACGGCGATATCTATCTGATGCCCGAAGACAACTATGCGCAGTGGACCAACCATGGCTTCATGTACCGCGGCGACTGGGCCCGTGCTGCCGGCCTTGAGAACGGCGTGCATTCCTGGGAAGACCTGGGCGTGTACTTCCAGTACATCAAGGACAACATGCCTGACGTGATCCCGTGGGATGCCAACGGCAACGGCTCCTCCTACAGCCCCCAGATGGCCGGCGGCTGGCAGACCTCCCATACCACCAACATCTACATCGAGGGCATCGGCGTGGATCTGTTCTACGGCGAGTCCAAGGATGATCCCTACACCCTGAGCCGCTACTATCTGGAAGGCGACGAGCTG
>JBJEYH010000256.1:0-3214 GCA_051886675.1 Aristaeellaceae bacterium | reverse complement strand
CGTAGGGGTTGGTGCAGCCCTTGCAGAACATATCCTCCCGCAGGGGCACCTCGTCGGGCACGCCGTAAACCGTGGCCGAGGAGGAGAACACCAGCCGCTTGCAGCCATGGGCCGCCATGACCTCGCACAGGGTCAGGGTGGAATCCAGGTTGTTGCGGTAATAGGCCAGGGGGATGCGCACGGATTCGCCCACGGCCTTCAGCCCGGCGAAGTGGATCACCGCGTCGAAGCTGTTCTCGTCGAAGATGCGGTTCATGGCGTCCTTGTCGCACACGTCCGCCTCATAGGCCTTGACGGGGCGGCCGGCGATCTCCTCCACCCGGCGCAGCGCCTCGGGCTGGCTGTTCACATAGTTGTCAACGACCACCACATTGTGGCCCGCAGCCATCAATTCCACACAGGTATGGGTGCCGATGAAGCCGGCGCCGCCAGTACACAGAATGTTCATGGGCCTCTCCTCCTCAATGTCAGAGGGCGACGGTGTGCCGCCCGGATCCCTATGGTTCTATTGTACAAAAAAACCTCCCCTTTGGCAATAGCCGCGGGGGAGTCGGGGGAAAATTTCACAGCGCGGGGGGATAGGCGCCCTGCTCGTGCAGGCGGCGCAGCTCCGCCATGACGCAGGGCTTGTCCTCCTTGTAGGTCACGCCGAACCACACCGCGTGGGTGGACAGCACCGTCACCTTCAGGCCGTCGAGGCGCATCAGGCTGTCGATGAGCGTGGGCAGGGCGTACTCCTTGGTCATGGGATCCCGGGCATCGTCCCGGAGGAAGACCGTCAGCTCCCGCTCCGCCGCCGTGAAGAACCAGGGCGTCAGCCCCCAGAAGTTCATGGACACCAGCGCGTCGGGATCCAGCACCCGGCCCCCGGGATCGCTGAAGAAATCGCGGATGGTGCCGTCCGCGCAGGGCATGATCCGGTAGGTCTCCGTCACCCCGGCCAGGCAGCCGCTTTCATCCCGGGCGCATACGCCCCGGGTCACCGCCCCGTTGGCGGACACCGTGTTGCGCAGGTAGTAGGCCACCATGGACGCCGCCACCTTCGCGCCCTGCATGGCCCGCAGGCTTCCGGCCATGGCCCGGAAGGCGTCCTTGCCGTAGTAGTCGTCGGCGTTGATCACCGCGAAGGGCTCGTGAATCACGTCCCGGGCGGCCAGCACGGCATGCACCGTGCCGTAGGGCTTGGTGCGGCCCTCCGGCGGCTGGAAGCCCCCCGGCAGCGAATCGTACTCCTGGAAGACGTAATGCACCTGGCACCGGCGGGCGATTTTGTCCCCCACCAGCGTCCGGAAGGTCTCCTCCATGGCCCGCTTGATGACGAACACGACCTTGTCAAAGCCGGCCTCCAGCGCGTCGTGAATGGAATATTCCAGCAGGATCTCCCCGTTGGGCCCGATCCTGTCGATCTGCTTGTTGCCACCGTAGCGGGAGCCCAGTCCCGCCGCCATGATCAGCAGGGTGGTGTGCATCACGTTCCCTCCTTTTTTTATCGGCCGCGGCATTCGCCTCACGCGCTGATGCCGTCGCTTTTCTTATCCTCCCCGTTGCCCGGCTCCGCAGCGAAGCCTTCGGTGCTGTCGTTCTTGAAGAATACCGTCAGTGTGCGGAAAATCAGCTTCACGTCCAGCCACAGCGAGAAGCTCTCGATGTACATCAGGTCCAGCATCAGCTTGTCCTCGGGGGTGGTGTTGTAGCGGCCCTCGATCTGCGCGTAGCCCGTCAGGCCGGCCTTCATCTTCTCCCGGTACACAAAGTCCGGCAGCTGGGCCTTGTACTTGTCCACGTTCTCCAGCATCTCCGGCCGGGGGCCCACCACGGTCATCTCCCCCTTGAGAATGTTCCAGAACTGGGGCAGCTCGTCCAGGCGGAAGCGCCGCAGGAACCGCCCCACCTTCGTGATGCGCTGATCGTTCTGCGTCGCGGAGACCTGGTGGGCCTTCATGGAGTCGATCACGCTCATGGTGCGGAACTTGCAGATGGAGAAGGTCCGCCCGTTGACGGACATGCGCATCTGCCGGAAGATCACCGGCCCGCCGTCCTCCATGCGGATGGCGATGGCGATGAGCAGCAGCAGCGGCGAAAAGCCCACCAGCACCACCAGGGAGATGCCGATGTCCATCATCCGCTTGAGGATCCGCTGGCCCAGGGTGATCTTGCCGTACTCCATCTCCAGGAAGGGCGCGTCGTCCACCACGATCTGCCGGGCGTTGGAGAGCATGATGTCCTGCAGCGCCGCCTGGCTGATCACGTCCCGCCGCTGGTCGTAGCAGGCGCGCAGCAGGCGCATCTTGTCCTCCTGGGGCATGGTGGCCATGAAAACCACCTCGCAGGCCGCGATGCGCGCCTCCACGTCCGGCGCACTGTACAGGACCGTATCGGTCACCTGCCACTGCAGGGCGTAGCGGCCGATCTTGCGGCGCAGCCGGGCTTCCTGCTCCATGTCCCCCAGGATCAGCAGGCATTTCCTGGGCGGGTTGATGGTGAAGTACACCCCGTTGCCCAGCCGCACCCAGAACACGATCAGCAGGATCTGCGCCGCCATGCACAACAGCAGCCACGGGAAATCCTCGCCGAAGAGCATCAGGCGGGAGTTCTTGTTCTCGTTGACGTTCATGATCTGCAATTGCAGGTACGTCACCAGGTCCGTGGCCAGGATCGCCAGGGACATGGAGGATATGACCGGCTTGCTCTTCTTCTTGCCCACGGCGTAGCCGCCGTAGACCGCGTGCATGGCGATGGACATGGCCACATAGGTCACCAGCGTCGTGCCCAGCGTACGGGAGGGATGTCCCAGCTGCCAGTTGTTCACCGCCATCAGGCCGAAGAACAGCAGCGCCAGACATCCGTACACCATCATCCGGAAAAAGCTCATCATCAGCGCAGTCCGGTGCCGCCGGAGCCTGCTGAGAATTTTCTTCATGGCTTGGACGAGCCATCCTTTCATTTGTTCTTCATCCGCAGCGCGCGTAGTCTCCCAACCATCATATCATCCGCCCGGAACCCTGTCAAGGAACTGAAACGCCCGTCTGTCCGGGGAAAGCTGTATCGCGGCCGGAAGGCACGCTTTTGTGCCGTCAGGACTCCTGCCCCAGGGCGAAGTAGTCCGGCAGCAGCAGGAAGTTCTGCCCCTCGCTGCCCGGCAGGGGGATGAAGTGGGATTCCGGATCCACGTCCAGCCAGTCCTGGATGGCCTTCGACTCCCGCGTGGGATCCC
>JBJEYH010000255.1:0-3214 GCA_051886675.1 Aristaeellaceae bacterium | reverse complement strand
GTCCAAGGATGATCCCTACACCCTGAGCCGCTACTATCTGGAAGGCGACGAGCTGGTCAACTTCGCCACCGAGATGAAGAAGTGGGCCGACGCCGGCTACTGGCGCACCGACGTGCTGAACTACACCGGCGACGTTGCCGCTGAGATGGAAGAGGGCAAGACCGGCGCCCATCAGCATCACACCCAGACCTGGACCGGCGAGCGCACCACCATGGAAAAGAAGCAGCCCGGCTCTGACCTCGGCTTCTTCTGGTTCGGCGAGGAAATGAACAACGTCGTGGGCCTGAACATCACCCATGGCGCCATGGCCGTGGCCATGACCTCCAAGAACCCCGAGCGCGCCCTGATGGTCTATGACCTGATGCGCAACGATCCCGAAATCTATCGCCTGATGCAGTACGGCATCGAGGGTGAAATGTACACCCTGGATGAGAACGGCTACATCGTCCGTCCCGATGGCTTCGAAGACAGCGTTGACGGCGTCAGCATGAACTACTGGTGGGGCCGCAACGACAACCTCGAGCTGCGCACCGCCGACAAGGATTGGGAAGCGATCGACGCGCTGTACGCCACCTATGACGCCGTGAAGATCAACTATCCCTACGGCAGCGTGGTGTTCGATCTGTCCAACATCCAGATGTACCTGGACAACCTGTCCAACGTGTACAACACCTATATGCCTCGTATCGTGTTCGGTCTGATGGACGATCCTGCTGCCTACGTGGCTGAGTTCCGCGCTGCGCTGCAGAATGCCGGCATCGAGATCTGCATGACCGAGATCCAGAGCCAGATCGACGCTGTGTACGGCAAGTAATTCCAGTCACTGGCCTTGCTGAAGCAGTAACCTGACGGGAGGGGATGTCCCAAGAGAAACCGGCTTGATCGCAAGACAGGCGTTTCTCTTGAGGACCTCCCCTCCTCTTTTTCTGCCCGCGGGCTTCAACGCCAGGGCCCTGTCCCCGGGACCCTGACCTTGGATACCGCATCACATGTGCGCAGCGCACACCATGGAGGACATTTTTATGAGCTGCAAAACCAACCTGAACCTGGACTGGCGCTTCCACCTGGGCGACGAACCCGGCGCGGACTACATGGGCTATGACGACAGCGCCTGGCAGCGGGTCACCCTGCCCCACGACTGGTCGGTGGCCTGTCCCTTCGACCGCCGCCACGCCAGCGGCACCGGCTATCTGCCCGGCGGCACCGGCTGGTACCGCAAGCACTTCACCCTGCCCGAGGATGCCGCGGGCAAGCGGGTGCGCATCACCTTCGGCGGCGTGTACAAGCACGCCCGGGTGTGGATCAACAGCAACTATCTGGGCATGTGGGCCTACGGCTACACGTCCTTCACCTTCGACGTGACGGACTTCGCCCGGCCCGGCGACAACGTGATCTGCGTGCGCGTGGAGCACGAGGAGGTCGCTGATTCCCGGTGGTTTACCGGCAGCGGCATCTACCGGGACGTGATCCTGTCCGTCAGCGATCCCTGCTGCCTGCGCACGGACGGTCTGTTCGTCACCACCGACGATGCCACGGAGGACGCGGCGCATCTGACCGTGCGGTACGAGACGGAGGGCGGCGACGGCGTCGCCCTGGCGGTTGTGGATGACGAGGGCCGCACCGTTGCCCGGGGCGAAGCCGATGGCGCCTGCGGAAGCGCCGCCCTGACGGTGGAGCAGCCGCATCTGTGGAGCGTGGACTCCCCCACCCTGTACACCCTGCGGGCCGAGGTGCTGCGCGCCGGCCGCGTGACCGACACCGAGGAGGTGCGCATTGGCATCCGGACCATCCGCTTCGACGCGGACAAGGGCTTCTTCCTCAACGGCGTGGGCATGAAGCTCAAGGGCGTGTGCGTCCATCACGACGCGGGCGCGCTGGGCGCCGCCGCACCGAAGGAGGTCTGGCGCCGCCGGCTGCTGAAGTTCAAGGCCGCTGGCTGCAACGCCCTGCGCACGGCGCACAATCCTCCGGATCCCCATCTGCTGGACCTGTGCGACGAGCTGGGCCTTCTGGTGATGGACGAGGCCTTCGACGAGTGGGAGGGCACGAAGAACAAGTGGTGGCAGGGGCACAACGTCTATCCGCCCAAGCGCTACGGCTACGCGGAGGACTTCCCCCAGTGGCACCGGCTTGATCTGGAGAGCATGGTGAAGCGGGACCGGAATCATCCCAGCATCATCCTGTGGTCCATCGGCAACGAGATCGACTACCCCAACGACCCCTACGTAACCCCGCTGTTCCGGGAGGTGCTGGGCAACAACGACGCCAACAAGCCTCTGGCCGAGCGTCTCTACGACGTGCGCAAGCCTGACGCGGGCCGCCTGGCCACCGTGGCCCGGGAGCTGACCGCCATCGTCCACGCCCTGGACACCACCCGTCCCGTCACCAGCGCGCTGTCCTTCCCGGAGCTGTCCACCCGCACCGGCTATGCCGACGAGCTGGATGCTTCCGGCTACAACTACAAGGAGCAGTTTTACGCCGAGGATCACGTGCGCTTCCCGGGCCGGGTCATCTACGGCAGCGAGAACAGCCATGCCCCCGAGGCCTGGTACTTCGTGCGGGACAATGAGTACATCTGCGGCCAGTTCCTGTGGACGGGCGTGGACTTCCTGGGCGAATGCCACGGCTGGCCGGTGCGCATTTCCCAGGCTGGCATGCTGAACCTGGCCGGTTACGAGAAGCCCATGTTCTTCCAGCGCAAGGCTCTGTGGACGGATGCGCCCATGGTACGCATTGCGGTGGGCAGCGGCAGCGAGGAGCATCGCGGCCCCTGGCGCGAGCGTTTCCGCTGGGCGGGCGAGCCGGGCGAGGCGATGGTTGTCAGCTGCTACACCAACGCCGCGCAGGCGGAGCTGTTCCTGAACGGCGAATCCCTGGGTGTGAAGGCCATCGCGCCCAACGACGGCTGCCGCGCCAGCTGGGATGTTCCCTACCAGCCTGGCGAATTGCGGGCGGTGGTGGACGGCGCGCAGGATGTGCTGACCAGCACGGAGCCTGCGGCCATGATCCGTCTGGAGGGCGACAGGGCGCAGCTGCCGGCGGATGGTCAGGCCATCGCGCAGGTTGAAGTGACGCTGCTGGATGCCATGGGCCGGGTTGCCGCCGCCCATGACGAGGAAATCTTCTATCAGGTGGTGGGCGACGCGGAGCTTCTCGGCATTGAGAACGGCTGCCCGGACGATCTGACCCCCTACGCCCAGCGGAGCCGCCGCAC
>JBJEYH010000254.1:0-3264 GCA_051886675.1 Aristaeellaceae bacterium | reverse complement strand
CGGGGGCCTACAGCTGGTGGAGCTACATGTACCATGCCCGGGAGAAGAACGCGGGATGGCGGATCGACTACTTCCTGGCCTCCCGGAGGCTGGAGGACAGGCTGATCAGCGCGTGCATCCATCCGGAGATCATGGGCTCGGATCATTGTCCGGTGGAGCTGGTGGCGGAGGTGTAAGGGCATGATCTTCACGGTGGCGGCGCTGCAGCAGCCCTCCCTGGACCGCCGGGCGGAGGAAAGCACGGAGATCGTCCTTGGGCGGATGGAGGAAGCGGCTTCCCTGGGGGCGGATCTGCTGCTGCTGCCCGAGGCGTTCCTGACGGGCTACGCGCTGCCGATGACCAATCAGGAGGCCCTGCCGGAGGACAGTCCCTGCCTTGGCCGGATCCGCGATGCGGCGAAGCGGCTGAGCCTGGCGGTGGTGGTCACGGCCATCGCCCGGGGGAAGGAGAAGCCCCGGAACACGGCCTTCCTGGTGAACCGGCAGGGGGAGATCGTCCTGCGCTACGACAAGGTGCATACCTGCGCCTTTGCCGACGAGGCCTGTCTGGAGCCGGGGGACGAATTCCGGGTCTGCGGGGTGGACGGCGTGACCCTGGGGGTGATGATCTGCTACGACCGGGAATACCCGGAGAGCGCGCGGGTGCTGATGCTCAAGGGCGCGGAGATCATCCTTGTGCCCAACGACTGCGCGGCCATGGGGCCCCGGCTGACGGCCCTGTCCACCCGGGCCTACGAGAACATGGTGGGGATCGTCATGGCCAATCCCTGCGGGGAGAACGCGGGCTGTTCCTGCGCCTTCAGCCCGATCTGCTGGGATGGCGAGGGCCGCTGCGTGGACAACGTGCTGATGCTGGCGGACGAGTCCGGCGAGGGTCTGTATCTGGCGCGCTTCGACATGGACGCGCTGCGGGCCTGGCGGGCGCAGGAAATGATGGGCAACACCTTCCGCCGGGTGGAAGCCTACGGCCCGCTGCTGGACGGGCGGGTATCGTACCCCTTTCTGCGGGAGGGGCAGGGGTAAGGCCGGGCGGCCCAACCCCCCGGAACAAAAGGCAAGGGCGTTCCTTCCGTCAAGAGGGAACGCCCTTTGCAGCGGGTGCGCTGCGGCCTGGCCGGGCGAAGTCTTGCGCATCCAGCCTTTGCGGCCCCACCCCCGGGCAAAAGACAAGGGCGTTCCTTCCGTCAAGAGGGAACGCCCTTTGCAGCGGGAGTGGCGCGGGCTGACCGGGCGAAGTCTTGCGCATCCAGCCTTTGCGGCCCCACCCCCGGAACAAAAGACAAGGGCGTTCCTTCCGTCACGAGGGAACACCCTTTGCTGCGGGTGCGCTGCGGCCTGACCGGGCGATGTCCGGTGCATCCATCCTTTGCGGCCCCACCCCCGGTGCGATGTCCGGTGCATCCAGCCTTTGCGGCCCCACCCCCCGGAACAAAAGGCAAGGGCGTTCCTTCCGTCAAGAGGGAACGCCCTTTGCAGCGGGAGAGGCGCGGGCTGGCCGGGCGATGTCCGGCGCATCCAGCCTTTGCGGCCCCACCCCCCGGGCAAAAGACAAGGGCGTTCCTTCCGTCAAGAGGGAACGCCCTTTGCTGCGGGAGTGGCGCGGGCTGACCGGGCGATGGCGCGGCCTGGCAGGGCGAAGTCGTGCGCATCCAGCCTTTGCGGCCCACCCCCCGGTGCGATGTCCGGTGCATCCAGCCTTTGCGACCCCACCCCCCGGAACAAAAGGCAAGGGCGTTCCTTCCGTCAAGAGGGAACGCCCTTTGCAGCGGGAGTGGCGCGGGCTGACCGGGCGATATCCGGCGCATCCAGCCTTTTCGGCCCCACCCCCCGGAACAAAAGACAAGGGCGTTCCTTCCGTCACGAGGGAACGCCCTTTGCAGCGGGAGTGGCGCGGGCTGACCGGGCGAAGTCTTGCGCATCCAGCCTTTGCGGCCCCACCCCCCGGCGCGATGTCCGGCTCGTCCAGCCGGCGCGTCCAGCCTGCGGTCACGCCTCCCCCAGCGCGGCGATCAGCGCCTCCAGCGCGCGGACGAACTGCCCGATGTGCAGTCCGTCGATGAAGCGGTGGTTCACCTCCAGCGACAGCCCCAGCTTCAGCCGGCCGCTCTGCTCCACGTAGCGGCCCCAGGCGATGCGCGGCACCGTGTCGTCATGGTCGAAGTCCCGCTCATTGGTCAGGGCGGTCAGCTCCACCCAGGGCAGGCAGGAGAAGTAGATCAGCGGCCCCGCCTCCGCCTCCAGATCCAGGAAAACCTCCTGGGCGCGGCTCCTTTGGCGTGCTTCCCGGCAGAAGGCGCGGATGTCCTCCCCCGCGGGCATGGTCACGATGTGGAACAGCTCCGCCCCGGGCTTCAGGTCGGTGAAGCTGGGCTCCCGGCGGTCAAGCAGCACCACCTGTCCGTCCCGGATGTCGTAGCGGAAGGCTTCCGTCCGGTTGACGGCCTGGGTGCACAGGTACACCAGCGCGTAGTAGAAGCTCAGCCCCTCCCGCTTCGCCCAGGCGGCCAGGGCAGTCACGTCCAGCTGCGCCGTCACGCTGTAGAAGGGGTTCGATACCCCCGAGAAGTACTCGTACATCCCCCGCCGGGGCCAGCTCGTCATGTCGATGGTTTTCATGCGGATAACCTCCCTGCGTCAGTTGGGATAGGTCTTGCTCAGCGTGAAGCCCCGGCCCCGCACCTCGCTGACCCGGCTGACCACCATGAAGCTCTCCGGGTCGATGCCGTGGATGATCTGCTCCAGCCGCGGCAGCTCCCGGTTGGACACCACCGACAGGATCATCTGCAGCGGCTGCCGGGCGTAGCCGCCTTCGCCGTCCAGCATGGTCACGCCGCGATCCATCTGCTGAAGGATCGCCGCGCGGATTTCCTCGGCCTTTTTGCTGACCACCTTGATTTCCGTCCGCGAGGTGCCCAGGAGCATCACCTTGTCCAGCACCAGGGTGTAGACCATCACCAGCACAATGCCGTAAAGCAGCCTTTCCGCCGGGAGATACACCGCCTGCATGAGCAGGATCAGGATGTCGAACACGTTCAGGCTGACCGATACGGGAATGTGCAGCAGCCTGTTGAGCACCAGGGGCGGAATATCCATGCCGCCGGTGGAGGCGCCCGCGCGGATCACCATCCCCAGCGACAGCCCCACCCCCATGCCGTAGAACACCGTGTTCAGCATCAGGTCCCGGGTGAGCACCACGTCCTCCAGCAGGCGGCCGAACACCTCCAGCGCGGCGGGGTACAGGAAGGAGCTGAGCACCGTGGTGGC
>JBJEYH010000253.1:0-14972 GCA_051886675.1 Aristaeellaceae bacterium | reverse complement strand
CGATGGCCCGGCGCAGCAGCCGTCCCGGGCCGATGAGATGCTCCTGGCCGATGAATTCCTCCAGCGTCCGCGGGCGCATGCGATCCGCCAGCGGGCTGTTGTCCTGATTGAGCAAATCTGTCATGGTGCTTTGATATTCCTCCGTGTCGTGGATCCAGAGAGCGCGCCGTCCCGGCGGATTCCCCGGGCAGCGCGGACGTCGCGGTTGTGCCTGCCGCGTGCCGAAGGCGGGAGGCGCATCGGCGGAGCTGTGGCCGCCGTTCGGCGGGTAGCCCGGCAGGATGAACGCTACTAATGGAGCAGGCGTGTGCACTGTCAGCATCGCGGTGAAACCTCGGCGGAAGGCACGCTGCTCGGTCTTGTGGCGGGATGCCTACCCTTCGCCCGGCTGTCAACCCGGCAGGATGAATGCTACTAATAGGACATCCATCTGCACTATTAGCATCATTGGGAAGTCCTCGGCGGAAGGCACGCTGCTCGGTCTTGTGGCGGGATGCCTACCCTTCGCCTGGCAGTCAGCCCGGCAGGATGAACGCTACTAATAGGACATCCATCTGCACTATTAGCATCATTGGGAAGTCCTCGGCGGAAGGCACGCTGCTCGGTCTTGTGGCGGGATGCCTACCCTTCGCCCGGCAGTCAGCCCGGCAGGATGCAGGCGGCCATCAGGTTAGCTTCCTGTATTATTAGCAGTGCGCGGAAGCCCCCGCGAAAAGCGCGGTGCCTGGTCTTGTGGCGGGACTTGCGGCAGGACGCCTGCCCTTTGCCCGGCTGTCAGCCCGGCAGGAAATAAGCGGCCAGCAGGGTAGCTGGCTGCACTTTCAGCAGCATGGAAACGCCCTGGCAAAAGGCGCAGCTCCGTCCTGCGGCGGGATGCGCACCCTTCGCACGGCTGTCAGCCCAGCGGGATATACGCGGCCAGCAGGGTAGATATTTGTACTATCAGCAGTGCGCGGAAGCCCCCGCGAAAGGCGCGGTGCCTGGTCTTGTGGGGGGACTTGTGGCGGGACGCCTGCCCTTTGCCCGGCCGTCATCCCGGCAGGATGTACGCTGCCAATAGGGCGTTTGTCTGCACTATCAGCAGTGCCGTAAAAATCCCAGCGAAATGCGCAGCATTCCGTCCTGCGGCGGGATGCTCACCCTTCGCCCGGCCGTCAGCCCAGCAGAATGTACGCTACCGATAGGGCTGCTTGCTGCACTATCAGCAGCGCAGAGAAGTTCCCGCGAAAGGCGCAGCATTCCGTCCTGTCGCGGGATGCGCACCCTTTGCACGGCTGTCAGCCCGGCAGGATGTACGCTGCCAATAGGGTGTCTGTCTGCACTATTAGCAGTGTCGAAAAATCCCAGCGGAATGCGCAGCGTTCCGTCCTTTGGCAGGATATCCCCCATTGCCCGGCCGTCAGCCCGGCAGGATGTACGCTGCCAATAGGTCAGCTGGCGCACTATCAGCAGTGCAGAGAAGCAGTGCAGAGAAGTTCCCGCAAAAGGCGCAGCATTCCGTCCTGCGGCGGGATGCGCACCCTTCGCCCAGTCGTCAGCCCGGCAGGATATATGCTGCCAATAGGGCGTTTGTCTGCACTATCAGCAGTGCCGAAAAATCCCAGCGGAATGCGCAGCATTCCGTCCTGCGGCGGGATGCCCGCCCTTCGCCCGGCCGTCAGCCCAGCAGGATGTACGCTGCCATCAGAATCGCCAGCTGCACCACCAGCAGCGCGGGGAAGCCCCAGCGGAAGGCGCGATGCTTCGTCTTGTGGTGGAACACCCGCATGCCCAGCACGCCGCCCAGCCCGCCGAACAGCGCCGTCACCAGGAACAGCGTGCGCTCTGGAATGCGCCAGCGGCCCTGGCGGGCGCGCCGCTTGTCCAGCCCCATCAGGGCGAAGGACAGAATGTTCATGCATGCCAGCACAACCCAGATCATGGACATGGCCTCCTTCGTGTCAGTCGGAATGCACGGGCCGCTCCCCGGGGCGAATGCCCGAGGGCGTCAGCACCGGCGCGTGATGACGGGTATCCCGGCGGGGCCGGGGCACAGGCCGCTTGGGCGCGGGATGAATCCTGCGCGCCACGGCTGCCCTGCGGCGCACCAGCAGCAGGCTGCCGCCCTCGCCCGCAGGCAGACCGGCCGCCGCCGTGCGCTTCCGGGGCGGCTGGCCACTGACCCACACAAAGGGCGCCAGATGATCCACCCCGTCCAGGGCGATGTAGATATACGGGCTGACGCTCCCCCGGCCCCCGTGGATGCCGTGGGGCTGACCCATCAGGTGCATCAGCGTCTCGGTGAAGCGCTTCAGCCCCAGCACGCCGATCAGCGCGGTCAGCTCGTCCGCGGCGATGGCCACCCGGCCCCGGTCCATGATTTCCCCGGTGATCGACAGATGCGCCGCCTCCAGCCGCCGGGACAGATGCCGGGCAATCTGATCCACCCGCGCGTCCGCCGCCGTCAGCAGCCCCTTCAGCGGCAGCCGCACGTCCAGCGCGGACAACGCTTCCAGCAGCTCCTCCGCCGTGCGGTCGGACAGCACCATCAGCAGCGCCACCGTCAGCGTCAGACAGGCAGGGGTGTCGGTCATCTGCGCCATGAGCGGGAGCATCAGCTGCTCCGCCTGCCGCTGGACCTCGTCCCGGGCACGGGCGTAGCACTTGCTGCGCAGCGCCTCCCCGGTGGGGTACACCAGGCACAGCCCCAGATGCACCTGCGCGCCCATGCGCGGCACCACATCGTCGCTGTTGAATACGTGATACAGCGGATACGCCGCCGGATCGCTGACCGCCTCCCCCGACATCACCGACGGCGACGCGAAGCCGTAGCCCACCATGTTCGCCGGCAGCACGCCTTCGTCCCGCAGCTTGTGCAGGGCGTATACCTGCATCAGCGCGCCACCCTGGCTGTGCCCCGACAGCCACAGCAGAAACCGGCTCCCGGGACTTTTCGCCTCCTGAAGAATGTGCTTCAGGCTCAGCCGCTCCAGCCCCAGCTCCTTCGCCGTGTCCGGAAAGAGAATGTCCTCCTCGTTGGACTCGAACTGCTCCGTCAGCTGCAGGAATCCTCTGTGGACGCCATCCTCGCTGGTCATGCGGAAGTTGGAGAACCAGTCGTAGAACCGGCCCCCCGTGCCCATGAAGCTGATGGCCACCACATACCGTCCGTCCGGCGCGGGATGCAGCATCACCAGCACCTTGCCGGTATCGGACCTGTCCTTCTGCCGGATGGCCCCCATGACCTGGCCGATGGGATTCCGCTGCCGGATCCGGGAACGTACCCGGTGCAGCCGCCAGCGGGACTTGATCCGTCCCGCGTCCGCGTCCACGCCCCCGGTCAGGCTCCCGTCCACCTGAATGGTCACGTCCCGCCAGCCCGCCTGCACCCACCGGTCCACCGACATGGTGTAGGTGCATCTGGCCAGCTCGGCCGACAGCCGCAGCGCCTCCACCGACAGCGGCGGCCGCAGATACCCGAAGGGATCCGCCGTCCAGGGCAGCATCAGCGGCGTCATGCTGCCCAGATCCGCCATCGTGGCCTCGCCCCGGATGATTCTCTCTGCCATGCGCGTCACTCCTGTCCCTCATCGCCCTTGCGGTAGTCGGCCGACAGCAGATGCTCAAGCGGCAGGGTCACGGTGCGCCGCGGCCGCAGGACGGCGATGGTGACCTCCTGCGCCGTCAGGGCCGTCACCTGGGCGGTCAGCTGCCGCAGACGGCCGTCCTCCTCCTGCACCATCAGGCGGATGGGCCGCCCCCGTTCCAGCGAATACCGCAGGAACCGCTCCATTGCTCCTACCTCCTCAGCCCTCCGGCACGCGGTAGATCACCGCCTCGCCATTGGCAAACACCCGCTCGTACAGCCGGTCCAGCGCCTCCATGTCCACCTGATAGCTGCTTCGCTCGTAGCTGGATACATAGATGTAATCCACGTCATATTTCTGCAGCAGATGCGCGTTTTCCTCCGGCTGCTCGAAGAAGGCCTTCACGTCCAGCTTCCGCTCCGTGGTGTCGAAGCCGTGGAAGTACAGCCACAGATCCGGCCCGCACACCGTCGTCCGGCCGGCGATGGAGCTGACCGGGTTCAGGTGCTGGGTACCCGTCATGAACACGCTGCCCTCCTCGGTGTTGTCCCGGACGTACTCGCCGGCCTCCACCGCCTGGGCGGAGAAGGCCTGATAGTCGCTGACGCATTCCCGCCACAGCGTCAGCCCCGCCGACAGGAACACCACCACCGCCGCAATCACCGCCATCACCGGCCGCGCCCGCAGGCCCTTCAGCTTCCGCCAGAGCTTCGCGCACCAGTCCGCCACGATCATGCAGCACATCAGCCACGCCAGGTAGAACAGCTTGTTGTTGTCATACTCGTTGGGCTGGAAGCGGATCAGCTCCGCCGCCAGGATGATGGCAAACGCCCCCGCGAAAATCCGCCGCGTATGCCGGTCCTTCTCGCACAGGGCCAGCAGCAGCGCGATGAAGGGCAGGCCGATGTTCTTGACGTAGAACCACAGGTACAGATCCCGCATGCCCTTGCCGGAGGGATTGTTCACCCAGTTGAACTGGAAGGTGATGAAGCTGACGTTCCCCTCCCCCTGGAAGGCCTGGGCGAAGGTGAACAGGATCAGCTGGGGCAGGGACAGCGCCGCCGCCGTGGCGCCGTAGCGCAGATACCGCAGGAAGAGCTGCTTTCGCTCCGGGTCATGGATCATGTCGTAGATCAGCATGCCCAGGGAGCACAGCGCCAGCGCCGTGAAGGAATGGGTATGGATCAGCGGCAGCGCGCCGCCCCACACCCCCAGCAGGATTTCCCCGCGCACATTGCCCCGGCTCTCCCGCTTGTCCGGGTCGAACAGCACGTACAGCAGGTACAGGCAGGGGATCACCATGCACCAGCCGCCCAGCAGCGTCCGCTGGGGGATCATCAGGTCGGCGATGACGTTGGACCAGCGCAGGTTGTTGGGATCGGGCTGATTGGTGGGGGTCTTGTAGTAGCCGGTGAGGATGGCCTGGATCCTCGCCCAGACGGTGGGGGTGCCGTCGGTCTGCACGCCTCCCGCCAGGTCGAAGTCGTAGAGGAAGCCCAGGCCGCCGTTCAGGAAGAACAGCAGCGTCGCCAGCACCACGGTCTTGCGGCCCAGGGTCATCTCCCTTGCCAGGCACATGACCCCCATGAAGCACAGCGCCATCATCAGCGTGCCGGGGACAGTCAGGGCCTCCTGGATGCGCCAGCCCATCAGGTAGAAGGTGGTGGACAGGCTGTCCACCAGGAAGGGGTAGGACAGCTGCTCCCCCGGATAGAAGGGGTAATCCGCCGGGAAGGAGGCGTTCTTCAGCGCGGTGACGAAGCTCATGTGCATGGGCAGGTCGCCGTAGGTGCTCTGCCCCACATGCCAGCTGCCGTCGGAGGCGATGCGCGCCATGTGCGTATACTGCAGGTACCCGGACAGCACCGTCAGCGGCAGCACCACCAGGGCCATCTGCTTCAGCAGCGCCTGCTCCTGACTGTCCCAGCCCCGGGCGGGACGCCTGTCCCGCGCAAGGTACACCGCCCCCGTGATCAGGGCCAGCAGCGCCAGCGCCGCCCAGTGGGCCGCCCAGGTAAAGTCCAGCCCAAAGGCGCACAGCGCGGGCAGCCACATCAGCAGCAAAAGCCCCAGGCTCATGCCAAGCCACAGCCGTGTCAGCACCGGCTGCCGGGGCAGCAGCCAATGCACGCATGCGCAGCCGCATGCCAGATACGCCAGCAGATACGCCATCGCGATCACGCGGACACCTCCTTGCAGGAAGGGCGCGGAAACAGCCTTGCGGCCGCCCCCGCGCCACGGAATGGATATTGCCCGATTACCGGGTCAGGTAGGTGGTCAGGAGCTTGAGCGCAGCGTCCATGTCCCGCATGTCGATGACCTCGCAGGCGGAATGGATGTAGCGGCAGGGGATCGACAGGGTGCACACCGGGATGCCGCCCCGGCTGGTCTGCATGGCGGAGGCATCCGTGCCGCCGGAGGGCAGCACCTCCCGCTGGGTCTTGACCCCCGCAGCCTTGCCGCATTCCAGCAGCTCCTCCCGCAAAAGCGGGTTGGAGATGCTCCCCCGGTCCATGACCTTCACGGCCACGCCCTCGCCCAGCCTGAGGTCCGGCTGGGTACTGCCGGGGGTGTCGCCCCAAAGTGTCACGTCCAGGGCAATGCCCACGTCCGGCTCCAGGGCGAAGGAGGCAACCTTCGCGCCCCGGCACCCCACCTCCTCCTGCACCGAGAAGACGGCCAGGATGGTGTCCTTCGTGTCGCCCAGGGTCTGCAGCGTTTTCACCAGCAGCGCGCAGGCGCAGCGGTCGTCCATGGCAGGGCTGCCCACACGGTTCTCGCCCAGGCGGAAGCAGTCCGGCGCAAACACCGCCATATCGCCCACCTGCACCATCCGGAGCGCGTCATCCTTATCCTGCGCGCCGATGTCGATGAACAGGTGCTTCATCATCCGCGTGCCCTCCACCGGCTCGGACACCACCACGCCGTGCACCCCGTTGGGGAACACCACATGCCGGGTCAGCGCAGTATTCAGGCCCACGCCGCCCACGTTGGTCACCCGGAGGTAGCCCTCCTTCTCGATGCCCGTCACCACGAAGCCGATGTGATCCATGTGCGCGGAGAGCATGATCCGGCGGGGGTTTTCGCCCTTGCCCTGCTTCACGCAGATCAGGTTGCCCATGGCGTCGGTGGCAAAGCCGTCCACATAGCCTTCCAGTTCCTCCCGGATCACCGCGGCCACAGGCCCTTCCATGCCCGAGGGGCCGATGGGCGCAAGAACCTTCTTGAGCGTATCAAACATAGCGATTTCTCTCCTTCTATACGTTTACAGTGCCCGCAGCAGCGCCCCGGCCAGGGCCAGCTGCGCCTCCACGTCGCCCAGGCAGCAGACGGTGGAGGGGCTGTGGATATACCGGCAGGGTACCGACAGCACCATGGTGGGAATGCCCTGACGGGCCCGCTGCATCACGCCGGCCTCGTTGCCGCCGGAGACGGAGCCCTTCACCTGATGGCGGATGCCCTGCTCCTGCGCCACAGCCAGGGTTTTGCGGAACAGCTCCCGGTTGGCCAGGGACGCGCCGTCCGCGAAGGATACCGTCACCCCCGCGCCGGCCCGGCACACCTGGCTGACCTCCGGCACGTCGCCCAGGTCGTTGCAGGTGGTGCCCTCCAGGGCGATGCCCACGTCCGGCTCCTGGGCAAAGGCCGCGCCCTTCGCGCCCCGGCAGCCCACCTCCTCCTCGGAGGAGAACACCGCGATCAGGTCGCAGGGATAATCCTCCTGCGCCGTCAGCAGGCGGAAGAGGTTGTACACGCCCACACGGTCGTCCAGGGCCTTGGCGCAGGCATAGCCCTCGCCGTAGGTCACATAGGGCGTATCGAAGGAGATCTGCGTGCCCACAGGGGCCTTCTTCTCGGCTTCCTTCCTGTCCTTCGCGCCGATGTCCACATACACGTCGGAATAGCCCAGCACGCGCTTCCTGTCCGCCGCGGACTGCAGGTGGATGGGCGCGGCGCCAATCACGCCGGGGATCCCTTCATCGCCCACCAGCACCCGCTTGGAGATGATCACCCGCGGATCCACGCCGCCCAGGGGAAGGATCCTGAGGAAGCCGTCCTCCGTGGCGGAGGTCACGATGAACCCCACCTCGTCCATGTGGGCGGAGAGCATCACCCGCTTGCGGCATTCGCCCTTGCCCTCCCGCACGACCACCACGTTGCCCATCCGGTCGATGACAGGGGCCATCCCCGCCGCCTTCAGCTCCTCCAGCAGATACCGGCGCAGCGGCTGCTCGTAGCCGGAGGGCGCGTTGATTTCCGTCAGTGTCTTCAGATCCATAGGTCTACCTCCCAGCCCGGCTCCAGCTCGCTGATGAAGTGGGCCAGCAGACGGCCGCCCTCCTCCAGCGTGTGGGTGTCAATGGTCTCCACCGAGGTGTGCATGTACTTCACCGGCGGGGACAGCAGCACGCAAGGTACGCCCGCGCGGGCAATGCCCAGCTCGTCCGCGTCGGTCCAGGTGGCGCGGTTGGAAACCACGGTGGTCAGGGGAACGTTGTGGGCCCTGGCGCAGTCGGTGAACCGACGGGTCAGCCTGGGCTGCAGATACGGCCCCACGCAGACGGTCAGGGTATCCAGCGGCACCGTTTCGTCCTTGCTGACGCCGGGCTGACAGGCAAACTGAACGTCCAGCGCGATGCCCAGATCCGGCTCCAGCCGGAAGGCCGCGGTCATGGCGCCCTGGCTGCCCACCTCCTCCTGGGTGGTGGCCACGAAGTACACATCCGCGTCGCAGACCATGCGCTTGAGCTTCTCGGCGGTCATGAGCATCAGCGCCACGCAGGCCCGGTCATCCATGGTCTTGCCGGACACCTGGCCGTTGAGCAGCGCCTTGCTCGTGGGGTCGAGGGTGACCAGGTCGCCCACCTGCACCAGCTCCCGCACCCGCTCCGCCGGCAGGCCCACGTCCACGTACAGCTCCTTCATCTGATAATTGCGCTCCCGATCCGCCTGGCTCATCAGGTGCGGCGGCAGCGCGCCGATGGTGCCGAAGAGCTTCTCCCGCCCATACACCCACACCCGGCTTGCCGGCAGAATCCGCGGATCCACGCCGCCCACCATGCCCAGACGCAGCGAGCCGTCGTCCTCGATCTTCGTGACCATCAGGCCGATCTCGTCCATGTGGGCGCAGAGCATCACCCGGGGGCCGCTGCCCTTGCGGTGGGCAATCACGTTGAACATGGCGTCCACCGTCACCTCGTCCACCAGGGGGCGGAACAGCGCCGCAAAATGCTCCGCCACGCGCATCTCCTGCCCGCTGGGGCCGCATACCGCCGCCGCCCCGGACAGAACCTTCTGTATGTCCATGCTTTCCCTCCTGTCGCTTTCCGTTGCTGTGCAGGCGGCATTCCGGCCGCCATGCCGATCCCGATCATTATACCACATTTCCCCGCCCACTGGAAGAGGCATGCCCCATCCCGCGCCATGGCACGAAAAAAAACCGGCATCCCTGCGGGATCAACCGGTTTTTCCTGCGCCGCCGCCGGCGTTGTCAGGGGTGTGCGCTCCGCTGCCGCACCCGGCAGATGCAGGCTCATGGGGCCGCGCGCGTCCATCAGGCCGCCTATCGGACGGTCAGACCGGACGTTCACCCCCGCATCCGGACACGGCAAACAAGCCAGCCGCCGGGGCTGGACTGCCTTCAATGCCCGCTCCGCTGCGCTTACGCCTCCGCGGCCTTGCCCAGCAGCTCCTCGATGGCGGCCACAGCCTCCGCCTCGTCAGGGCCCTCCGCCAGCAGCACCATGCCGCTCTGCGCGTCCAGCCCCAGGGACAGCAGCCCCAGCATCGACTTGGCATTGACGATCTTCTGCTCCCGCTCGATCATCATCCGGCAGGCAAAGCGCGAGGTCACCTGCACAATCTGCGCCGCGGCGGCGCGGGTCAGGGGCTTTCCGCCGGGAAAGGTAATGGGCTGTCTGATCATAATAAAGACGCCTCCTTTGGTATCGTTACGGTTGCTCGGTCAATTGCTGCTCAATTTCTCCGGCAATGTCCATGATGCGGCGCATGCGGTGGTTCACGCCGCTCTTGCCCACGGGGGGCTCCATCATCTGGCCCAGCTCCGTCAGGCTCAGCGAGGTGTTCTCCAGCCGCAGCCGGGCGATCTCCTGCAGCGCCGGGGGCAGCGTGTACAGCCCCCGCTGGATCGATATCAGCTTGATGGCCTCAATCTGCCGGTCGGCGGCGTTGAGCATCTTCTCGCTGTTGTGCTCGTCGCAGTTGGAGGCCCGGTTGGCCCCGGCCCGCATCTGCCGGGTGATGCGGATGTTCTCCAGCTCCAGCACGCTGGAGGACGCGCCCATCAGCGCCAGCACGTCGGCAATCTGCTGGGCGCTCTTGAGGTACACCACGGTCTGCCCCTTGCGCTGGAAGGTATGCACGGGGAGATCGGCCTTCTCCAGCAGCCGGCAGAGGGTTTTGCGCAGATGCTCCTCCCCCGCCACAATCTCGAAGTGATAGCTCTTGTCCGGGCTGGTGATGCTCCCCGCCCCCAGGAACGCCCCCCGCAGGAAGGCCCTGCGGCAGCACTGGCGCGTCATGGGATGCCGGGGCGTGGTGCGCCGGAGGGTGATGGTGCCATCCTCATCCTGCTCCATCATGTGCAGGGCGATCAGCAGCCGCTGGGAATCCTTGTCCCCCAGGGTCAGCACGCAGCTGCGCCGGCCCCCGAGCCGGGCATGCTGCACAAAGTGCAGCTTGGCCACAATGTTCAATTGCGTGCGCAATAGCAGGAAGATCCGCCTCGCCAGGGCCGCGTTTTCCACCCGGTAGGTCACCTGGATGCGGCCCGCGCCCCGGAAGGCCAGGCTGCCGGAGGTCTGCGTCAGGGCGGAGAGCTCGCTGAGGATACAGCAGCTCTTGCCCAGGGGCAGACGCATCAGCTCCTCCTTGGCCGTTGATGAAAAGGACATGCCTTACTCCTTGGTCTCGATGGTTTTCCAGTGGGCCTGCTCCAGGTCCAGATCCCGATGGTTCACGCTCACCTGACGGCTGCGGCTGCGCAGATGCTCGCCGATGGCCTCGGCGATGGCCACGCTCCGGTGGGCGCCCCCCGTGCAGCCGATGGCGATCATCAGCCGGTGCTTGCCTTCCTCCACATAATGGGGCAGGAGGAAGTCCAGCATGTCCCGGGCCTTGTCCATGAATTCCTTCGTCACCGGGTTCTCCATGACGAAGTCCCGCACGTCCGCGTCCAGGCCCGTGTGCCGCCCCAGACCCTCGATGTAGAAGGGGTTGGGCAGGAAGCGCACGTCCCACACCAGATCGGCCTGCCGGGGCAGTCCCCGCTTGAAGCCGAAGGACATGACCTCGATATGCAGCTGCACGCTCTCCCCCTCGTCGGAGAGGATGGCGTTCAGCCTCTTCTGCAGGGCCTTGGGGCGCAGGGTGGAGGTGTCGATCACATAATCCGCCATTTCCCGCAGGGGCTGAAGCATCTCCCGCTCCTCGGCAATGGCGTCCACCAGGCTGACCGTGTCGCTGGCCAGAGGATGATCCCTGCGGGTCTCCTTGTAGCGGCTGAGCAGCACGTCGTCCCCGGCCTCCAGGAACAGCGTCTCGATCCGGTAGCCGACGTGCCGCGCCTCGGTGATCAGGGTGGCCACGGCATGGGCATCGAAAAACTCGCCGCTGCGCACGTCCACCGCGAAGGCCACGAACTTGCACTGCAGGGAGGAGCTTTCGCAGGCCTCCATGAACTTCACCATCATCATGGGCGGCAGGTTATCCACGCAGAACGCGCCCATGTCCTCCAGATAACGGGTGGCGACGGTCTTGCCGCCGCCGCTCATCCCGGTCACAAGCAGGAAACGCAAACAGACTCCTCGCTTTCGTACATCTTCCTCATACCGCATGCACCGGGCTGTCCTCGCCCAGGATGCGCACCTCAGGCTCCAGCATCACGCCGAAGCGCTCGTACACCGCTGCCTGCACCTTCGCCATCAGCGCCAGGAAGTCCGCCGCCGTGCCGCCCCTGTTCACCAGGAACCCGGCGTGCTTCTCGCTGACCTGCGCGCCGCCCACCGTCAGGCCCTTCAGCCCGCACTGGTCGATCATCGCCGAGGCATAGCCGCCCTCCGGCCGCTTGAAGGTGCTGCCCGCGCTGGGGACGGTCAGCGGCTGCTTCTCCGCCCGGCGGCGGTTCAGCTCCACCATTTCCGCCAGCAGCGTCTCCCGTTTCTCGTGATTCAGCTGGCAGGTCACCAGCGTGACCACCTTGTCCTCCTCCATCAGGCGGGAATACCGGTGGCCGAAGGCCATCTCCCCGCGGCTGTAGCTGAAGGGCGTGCCGTCCATGCACAGGCCCTCCACCCGGGTGACCACCTGGCTCATCTCTCCGCCGTAGGCCCCGGCGTTCATATACACGCCGCCGCCCACCGTGCCCGGGATGCCGCTGGCAAAGGTGAGGCCCCCCAGGGACTGCTCCGCCGCCGCCATGGCCAGGGCCGTCAGCATGGCGCCCGCCTGGGCACGGAGGATATTGCCCTACCCGGTGATCTCCCGCATGCCGCGGCACACGCGGATCACCAGCCCCCGGATGCCTCCGTCCCGCACCACCAGGTTGCTGCCGTGGCCGATGAGCGTCACCGGCACGTCCAGCCGTTTTGCTTCCGTCAGAAGGATTTTCAGCTGCTCGGGGGAGGTGGGGTGGGCCAGCAGATCTGCCGGGCCGCCCAGATGCAGGGTGGTATAGGCCGCCATCAGCGCCTGCCGTTCCAGGCGCAGGGTCGGATCCATCTTTTGCAGCGAGGCTTCCAGGTCCCTCAGGGCGTCGGTATGCGTCATGCTTCAACCTCCTGATACGCATTATTTTACTGCATTTTCAACCGTGCCGCAAGACAAAAAACGATCATCACAGGGCAATTCTGTGCCTTTTGTCCATCATCTGGCAATTTTCGTCCATGTGGACAAAAATCGTGCCATCCTTCGTGACTTTCTGCACAGCTTTGCCGCCGCGCATGCGAAAAGCTGCATCCCCTCAGGGAACGCAGCTTTCGTAATTCACGCCTCCAGCTCCTCGAAGCGGCGGCACCAGGTATACTTGCTGATGGCGCTCTGCTGGGCGTTGGGACAGTAGGTGCACAGCAGATCGCGGATGTAGGGCGGCATCACCTGGTTGTACTTGACCTCCAGGATCATCTCGCCATTGTCGAAGGGCGGCACGGTGGGCACGCGGGGGTTGAACAGGTCGATGGAGCGCAGCCCCGACCGCAGCTGCTTGTCGAAGGTGATGCGCACCTCCTCCGCCGGATGCAGATACGCCTCCCGCACGTAGTCCACCAGCACCACCGGCCGCAGCAGATTCACCGTCATCTCCCGGTACACGTCCGTCAGCAGGCCCGAGCGGGTGGTCTCAAGCCCGTAGGGATCGCCAGCCATCAGCTGCTCGCACAGATCCCGTGGGATCGACAGGCTCCGCTTGCTGATCAGGCTCCCCACCTTGGTCTTGCACTCCAGCTTGATCACCCGGTCGGACAGGTTGTAGATGCGGATGCGGTACTTGTCACGGTTCTGGTCGCCGTTGATCTTGTCGTACAGGGCGGTGTTGTAGACGGTGTCGAAGTACAGGCTGCGGATGTGGTACTCGTTGTTCTCATCGCCGTTGGGATCCCGGTCCAGCACCCGGTCCAGCGCCCTGGACAGCAGCTGGTACTGCCCCTGGTTGATGAAGAACTTCAGCTCGTGCCGCAGCGGCTGATTGAAGGCCATGGGTTCACCTCTTCCCGGTTCATGCTGACGAGCGGTTTACGCGCCGGCCTCGCTCTGGCAGGCCACCAGGGTCGCGTCGTGCACGCCGTCGATGTTCAGCATCGCGGCCACCAGATCCTGCTTGTTGTCCAGGCGAACCTCGAAGGTCATCTCCGCGCCGGTGCGGGTGACGGTCTTGGAGCGCAGGCGGCGCTGCTTGACCATGCGGCGCAGCTGCTGGTTGATGTCGTACTCAGCCTCCTCGTCATAGTGCAGCACCAGCAGGTAGGCGTTGGGGTTGGTGAACTTGACAAAGGTCATCAGGAACAGCACCACCGAGATGCCCAGCACCACCACCAGCGCGATGACGTACAGCTCCGCGCCCAGGAGGATGCCCATCGTCAGCGCCCAGAACATGTAGGCCGTATCCATGGGATCCTTCACCGCCGTGCGGAAGCGCACGATGGACAGCGCACCCACCATGCCCATGGACAGCGACAGGTCGGACTTGATGCACATGACCACGGGGGTGGTGATCAGCGTGAGCATCACCAGGGTCATGGCGAAGGACGGGCTGTACAGCACGCCGCGGTAGCACTTCTTGTACACAAAGGCGATGATCACGCCCACCAGGAAGCCCAGCGCCAGGGCGATGACCACCTTCATGGGGGTCAGGCTGGCGAACTGCTCGGCGAAGTAGGCGGACAGGCCGCTGCTGCTCTTGGTGAGATTGCTTACGCTCAACGTATCCATGGGGGATTCCTCCTGTATCTTTCACGCCGGGGGCGCAGGTATTCGCAACCGTTTTATTATACCGCATGATCAGGGCATCAGGCAACCTGTGTCATCAGATTTTCATCCAATTTCCACACGGACATCAATAAGCCTCCGCGGGCATCTCGGGCTGCGGACCGAAGTAGTGGATCATTTCCGCCTCGGTGAGCTCGAACTGCTCCTTCACCATCGTCCACAGAAGGTTCGGCCGCTTGCGGATGGTGTTGCGCAGACGCTCGATGCGCTGCTCCCAGTAGCGGTAGGCGCCGTCGGGGGTGGTGGGCCACTCGCTGACGATGGTCTGGTCATGCTCCTCGGCCCAGCGGGCGAAGTGCAGCTCCATCTCCGGCTCGATGAGGGCCACGCATTCATCCAGAATGTCCATCATGTAATCCGTGGTGAAGGTCTGGAAGATGTCCCCCAGCTTGGTCAGGAACAGATCCCGCCATTCCGGCACGGACAGCTCCTTGAGGAAGATGGTGTTGTCGATGTACTGGTCGCCCATGCCCTTGGCCTTGGTGTAGCTGGCCGGGCTGTTGAACGAGGAGCTGTACATGCCGTAGTCCAGGTCGTAGATGATCCACTTCCACTTGCTGCCCTCCTGGTGCAGGCGGTAGAAGCGGGTGTTACCAATGTCCGAGTTGCCGAAGAACATCTCGATGGCCATGTACTCCAGGTGGTTGTCCACGTCGATGTTGTCCTCGATGTACTGGCGGTCGGCCTCGTTGTTGGCGGGATCCCCGGCCTTGATCTTCTTGAGCATCTCCCGGTATTCCTTGTTGGAGCCGTAGTCCACCGAGCCGCTGGCCTGCAGGATGTCCATGTCGTCGGCTTCCTCCAGGCTCAGGCCCTCATGCTGCGCCACGAAGTAGCGGTCCACCCGCTCACGCATGTTCATGTGGCCCCAGTACACGCCGTTGAGGTACACGGCCACCGGGTTCC
>JBJEYH010000252.1:0-3297 GCA_051886675.1 Aristaeellaceae bacterium | reverse complement strand
TGGGGATAGGACATCCGCAGGCGCTTCTCGATGCCCACGGTGTCCATCAGCTCGATGGTCTTTTCCTTCAGCTCCGCCTTGCTCAGGTTTCCGGCCAGCCGCAGGGGCTCCTCGATGATGTCCTGCACCGTCTGGCGGGGATCCAGGGAGGAGAAGGGATCCTGGAAGATCATCTGCACATCCTTGCGGTACTCCACCAGCTGCTTCTTGTTCAGCCGGGTCACATCCTGGCCCTTGTACAGGATCTGGCCGCCGGTGCTCTCGTTCAGGTGGATCAGGGTCCGGCCCAGGGTGGACTTGCCGCAGCCGGATTCGCCCACCAGGCCCACGGTCTCGCCCTCCTCGATGGTGAAGGAGATGTCGTCCACGGCGTGGACCATGCCGCCGGCGCTCTTAAAATACTTCTTCAGATTTTTTACTTCGATCAATGCGGCCATGGCTTATCCCTCCGTTCTCCAGCATCTGGAATAGTGTCCCGGCGCGACCTCGACCATTTCCCGGTCGTAGCTCAGGCACTTTTCACATTTGTGGGGGCAGCGTTCGTAGAAGTCACATTCCTTGCGCACCTGGGTCGGATCCGGGGGCAGGCCCTCAATGGGGGACAGCCGCTTCACGTTCTTCTTCAGATCCGGCAGGGCGGCGAACAGACCCTTGGTGTAAGGATGGGTGGGGTGGTCGAAAATGTCCTCTTTGGTGCCGCTCTCGATGATGCGGCCGGCGTAGATGACGCAGACATAGTCGCACACGTCGGCGACGATGCCCAGGTCATGGGTGATCAGGATCATGGCGGTGCCCAGCTCATTGCGCAGGCCCTTGATCAGGTCCAGCACCTGGGCCTGGATGGTCACATCCAGGGCGGTGGTGGGCTCGTCCGCGATCAGCAGCTGGGGCGAGCAGGCCAGCGCCAGGGCGATGACCACCCGCTGCTTCATTCCGCCGGAGAACTGGTGGGGATATTCCTCCGCCCGGTCCGCGCCGATGCCCACCATTTCCAGCATCTGAATGGCCCGCTGGTTGGCCTCGGCCTTGGTGCAGTTGTGGTGGAACTTATAGCCCTCGGCGATCTGGGAGACCACGGTTTTCACCGGGTTCAGGGCGGTCATGGGGTCCTGGAAGATCATGGAGATCTTCTTGCCCCGCAGGTCCCGCAGCTCCGCGTCGTTCATTTCCAGAACGTTTTTGCCCTCGAACAGAATCTCGCCGTCCACCCGCTCCACGGAATGCTCCGGGAGGATGCGTAGAGCGGCCTTGGCGATGGTGGTCTTGCCCGCGCCGGTCTCGCCCACCAGGCCCAGGGTCTGGCCCGCGCCCAGGGAGAAGGAGACGTCATTCACCGCGTGGACAATGGAATCACCGGAGTGATACTCCACCGTCAGATTTTGGATGGAAAATAATTGCTTCTCTGTCATGCCGCTGCCTCCTTAATCTTTCAGTGTCGGATCCAGCGCGTCCCGGAAAGCGTCGCCGATCAGGTTAAAGCTCAGAACAACAATGACAATGAACAGGCCCGGCACGATGACCATGTGGGGATAATCCCGCATGAAGCTGCGGGAGCTGGCCAGCATGGCGCCCCACTCCGGCTTCGGCTCCTGAACGCCCATGCCCAGGAAGCTCAGGGAGGAGGAGGTCAGGCCGTTGCGGCTGATGGTCATGGCGATCTCCACGATGATGGGGGAGATGGCGTTGGGGATGATGTGCTGGGCGATGATCTTCCAGGTGGGACAGTTGATGGTTTTGGCGGACTCGATGTATTCCATATTGACGATGCGCAGAATATTGGCCCGCATGAGCCGGGCGAAGCCTGGGATGCCGGTGATGCCCAGGGCCCAGATGCACTTATCCACGCCCTGTCCGAAGATGGCGCAGAAGGCCATGGCCAGAACCAGGGTGGGGAAGGCCTGGAAGATGTCCAGGAACCGCATCAGGCAGGAGTCCACCACGCCGCCGAAGTAGCCGGCCACCGCGCCCAGCAGGATGCCCAGGACGGCGGACACCACCGTGGCGGAGATGCCGATGACCAGGGTGTACCGGGCGCCGTACAGCACGCGGGACAGCAGGTCGCGGCCCATTTCGTCGGTGCCCAGCAGGTGATCCAGGTTGGGGG
Organism: Aristaeellaceae bacterium; assembly: GCA_051886675.1. GTDB lineage: Bacteria > Bacillota > Clostridia > Christensenellales > Aristaeellaceae > UBA11524. The sequence continues at coordinate 1,193 of JBJEYH010000252.1, read as the reverse complement.
TCTGATAGGCGCTCATCATGTTGATCTGGGAATAGCTGTAGCGGCAGATCAGCGGGGAGAGGATGCATAATACCGCGATCAGCGCCAGCATGATCATGCCGGCCACCGCGCCCTTGTTGTGGGACACGCTTCTCCAGACATATTGGAGAGAACCGGGCTTGACGCTCTCCTGGGGCTTGCGGTGGTGATGCCGCTTGCCGCCGCGCTGTTTTTCGGGATTGCCGTCATGCTTTTTCTGCTTTAATTTCTCAGCCATTTTTTGCCACCTTCTTCTTGCTGGCCCCAGCGTACTGGGCCTTGATGCGGGGATCCGCGTAAGCGTACAGCAGATCTGTCAGCAGCATGATGATCGCGAAGGTAAACGCGATGAAGATGATGCAGCCGGTACTGGCGTTGTAGTCCCGGTTGTTGATGCTGTTGACCAGATACTGGCCGATGCCGGGAATGGAGAAGATCACTTCGATGATGGTAGCGCCGCCCAGCATGCTGCCGAAGCGCATGCCGATGACCGTCAGAATGGGGATCAGGGCGTTGGGCAGGGCGTGGCCGTAGATCACGTCATGCTCCGGCAGGCCCTTGGAACGGGCCGTGGTGACATAGTCGGAGCGGATGACCTCCAGCATGGAGGCGCGGACCTGCCGGGTGAAGCCTGCCAGACCGCCCAGGGAGTTGGCAACGGTGGGCAGGATGAAGTACTTCCAGGAGGTGTTGCCGGAGGAGGGCAGCCAGCCCAGCTTCAGCGAGAACAGCATTACCAGCAGCAGCGCCGTCCAGAAGCTTGGCATACAGTCAAACAGCAGCGTCACGAACAGGGAGACCTTGTCGCCCAGGCTGTTGGCGTGGACCGCTGTATAGACGCCCAGCGGCAGGCCTACAATTACCGTTAGGATGATACTGAATACGGCGATGTAGAAGGTGTTGGGGAACCGCTTCAGCAGCTGGAATTTGATATCCGTGCCGTCAATGAGGCTGGTGCCGAAGTCAAAGTGGAGGAAGATGTTTTTCACATATTCCGCCATCCGGACCACGAAGGGCCGGTTCAGGCCCATGGCCTCCCGTTTCAGGGCCAGCTCCTCCTCCGTATGGAAGCCGGAGCCCAGAGCCAGCTGGGCCGGGTCGCCGGGGACGAAATTCATGAGGGTGAACATGATGATGCCCACCGCGATCAGCAGCGGGATCATGACGAGCAGACG
>JBJEYH010000251.1:0-3309 GCA_051886675.1 Aristaeellaceae bacterium | reverse complement strand
GGGTGGTCAGCGTGGTGGTGCCCATCGACAAGCTGAGCATCCTGGTGTCCATCGGGTTCTCCCGGGTGGTGTTCAAGGAAAGGCTGAGCCGCAGGGGACTCATCGGCCTCGGGCTGATGGTCGCAGGCACCCTGGTCATGACGCTGATCTCCCTGTAAGACCCGCGCGGGACAAATTAACATTTCGCAAACAATTCGTCAACACAACGGCAACGGGCGGGCGGTATCCTTCTTCCGCGGCGGAGGAGCCGCCCGCCGCCGCAACCCATCACGCCGGGAGGAGAGCGCATGATTCACATTCTTGTCCTGGACGACGACCCGAAGCTGAATCAGGCCGTCTGCACGTATCTGAACGATTCGGGCTTCGAGGCCACGGGCGTTCTCAGCGCGGAGGCCGCCTATGAGGCCATGTACAACACCCTCTACGACCTGATCATCTCCGACGTGATGATGCCCCGCATCGACGGCTTTGAGTTTGCCCGCACCGTGCGGCGGGTGAACAAGCATATTCCCATCCTGTTCATGTCCGCCCGGGATGACCTGCCCGCCAAGCAGAAGGGCTTCCAGCTGGGGATCGACGACTACATGGTCAAGCCCATCGAGCTGGGCGAAATGCTGCTGCGGGTGCGGGCGCTGCTGCGCCGGGCGAACATCGAGCAGGAGCGGCGCCTGATCGTGGGCAATCTGGAGCTGGACGCCGATGGCCTGACCGCCACGGTGGACGGGGTGGAAATCCCCGTGACCACCAGGGAGTTCAACATTCTCTTCAAGCTGCTGTCCTACCCGAAGAAAACCTTCTCCCGGGCGCAGCTGATGGACGAGTTCTGGGACCTGAACAGCGACACCAGCCTGCGGGCGGTGGACGTGTACATCACCAAGCTCCGGGACAAGTTCTCCGGCTGCGACGGGTTCCGGATCGTCACGGTCCGGGGGCTGGGGTACAAGGCGGTGCTGCAATGAACGGCCTGCGGAAGGTCAATCAGGTGCGCAACACCTATGTGCCGGGGTACATCTACCTGACCACGCTGGGGATGCTGCTGGGCGTGGGTGGGCTGCATACGGGGCTGGTGCTCGGGCTGAACACGTGGCATGTGAGCGAACTGTGGTCCGTGCACATTGTCATTGCGTTCTGGCTGCTGGTGTCCCTGGGGCTGACGCTGCTGACCCGCTGGCAGGTCACCCGCTACTACGAGGCGCCGGTGAAGCGCATCGCCGCGGCGGTGAGTCAGGTGGCCCAGGGGGATTTCTCCGTGTATCTGCCGCCGCTGCACACCCCCGACCGGCTGGACTACGTGGACGTGCTGATCCAGGACTTCAACAAGATGGTGGAGAACCTGGGCTCCATCGAGACGCTGAAAACCGAATTCTTCTCCAACGTGAGCCATGAGATCAAGACGCCCCTGGCGGTGATCCTGAACACGGCGGAGCTTTTGCAGAAGGAGGATCTCCCCCCGGAGAAGCGGCAGGAATATGTGCAGACGATCATCGGCGCGTCCAAGCGGCTGAACACCCTCATCACCGATATTCTCCGCCTGAACAAGCTGGAGAAGCAGGCCATCACCCCCCAGTCCGAGCCCTACGACCTGTGCGCCCAGCTGTGCGACTGCGCCCTGCAGTTCGAGAGCGTATGGGAGAAGAAGCACATCGACTTCGACGCCGATCTGGAGGACAGCGCGCTGGTCGCCGCGGATGCGAGCCTGCTGGCACTGGTGTGGACGAACCTTCTGTCCAACGCCTTCAAGTTCACGCCGGAGGGGGGCCGGGTCACCCTCACCCAGCGCCGGGAGGAGGATGGCCGCATCACCGTCACCGTCGCCGACACGGGCTGCGGCATGGACGAGGAAACCCAACGGCATATCTTCGACAAATTCTATCAGGGGGACGTCTCCCACGCCGCCGAGGGCAATGGCCTGGGTCTGGCGCTGGTGCGGCGAATTCTGGCCATGATGGACGCCGCCATTCTTGTCCGCAGCCGTCCGGGAGAGGGATCCGCCTTCACCGTGACGCTGGCGGGCCTCAGGGAAGGAAATGAAGCATGAGCGAACAGCACGCGGGCTTTGTCGCGTATGAATATCAGGAGCACACGGTGGAGCAGCGGTATCTGTCCTACTATCAGGACGGGTACCGTTACTTCGGCTGGCAGGTGGAAACGCAGCAGCCTCCCCGGAAGGTGGAGGTGCAGGACAGGGTGATCCTCCGCCTGAAGCGGGACAGGCATCTCCCCAACAAAACGGAGCTGACCCGGCTGCAGCGGCAGTTCGAGGCCGACATGGAGGACGTGCGGCGGCTGGAGCATTCCATCGGACAGCGGGCGACCATCGCGGGCCTGTGCTGCGGCATGGCAGGCACGGTCTTCATGGGGGGCAGCACCTTCGCCGTGACGGCGGCGACGCCCATCATCTGGCTGTGCGTGGTGCTGGCAGTGCCGGGCTTTCTGCTGTGGGGGGCGGCGTATCCGCTGTACCGGTTCACGCTGAACAGTCGCACGCAGGAGGTTCAGCCCCTGGTGGAGGGCAAGCTGGACGAAATGTACGCAGTATGCGAAAAGGCCAGCAGGCTGCTGGAGGCCTGATCCCATGGACGGTACCCGGAAGGGGCCGTCCATTTTTCGCGCCCGGGGAAGCGCTGAAAACAACATTCCTCAAACAAAAGCCAAACAAAACAGCCATCATGGCGCGGTATTCTGTACGGGCAGACGAACGAAGCGCTGCGATACAGAAAGGAGACGCAAGGATGTCGGAGGAGAAGAAGAAGGGTTTCCTTGCCCAGGCGCTGGAGGACATGAAGCAGAGCGCCCGTGAGCAGCATGAGGTCGACAAGGCGGAGTTTGCGGCCATCCGTGCGGAAAACCGCGCCAACTGGGAGGAAGCCAAGGCTGCCAGCCGGCCCTCTGCGGCGGCCGCCAAACGCCGCGCGGAGCTGGACGAGCGGCTGGAGGAAGCCAACAGGCGCATTGAGGAAGCCAACGCCCGGGCCGAGGCCGCCCGGAAGGATCAGTAAGACCGACAAGGCACAGAAAGGAAGATTCGCATGAAGAAAAGCAATTTTGTCGCCATGATTCTGGGAACCATCGGCGGGATCCTGTTCGCGCTGGGCATGTGCATGGCGCTGATTCCCGAGTGGAACGCCTTCAAGCCGGGCATCGCCATGGGCGCGAGCGGCCTGGTGGTGCTGCTGGCCATGGTGATCATCTGGCGGCGGATGGAGGGCAAGGCGCCCGTGAGCCTGTCCGGGAAAACCATCGTCGCGTGGCTCATCGGCATTGTGGGCGCGCTGGCGCTGGGCGTGGGCATGTGCCTGACCATGGTGT
>JBJEYH010000250.1:0-3309 GCA_051886675.1 Aristaeellaceae bacterium | reverse complement strand
GTCACGCCCAGATCCTCTGCGCGCACCAGCACGATCGGGTTGGAGACGTCCAGAATCGTCGCCTCAATTTCGCCGTCCGGCAGCGTCAGCATCTCACGCACGACGCCGGTCGGGAAGAGCTTGCCGGTCTTGCTGCCGACGGGATTCAGGAAGTTCACCTTCAGCTCGCCCGCCGTGCCGTCCACGCCCGCGATGGCGCACTCGCCCTCGTTGTCGAACTGGCCGTTCTTCACCGGCACCTCGACGTCGATGTACTTGTCCGTATTCAGGTTGTACATGTGCACGACCGTGGTCGGCTCCGTCAGGTTCCTGACCAGCCCCATCTCAATCGCATAGGGCGCGGTGGCCGCCGTCATGTTGCCGCAGTTGGACTTGTAGTCGATCACGGCGCGGCCCACGATGGACTGGCCCACGATGTAGTCCACATCGACGCCCGGACGCTCGCTCGGGCGAACGACCACGATCTTGTTGTTGCTGGACACGCAACCGCCCATGCCGTCGATCTGCTTGGGATCCGGGCTGCCCATGGCCTGCACAAAGATGTCGTCCCACGCCTCGCGCGCCGGCAGATCCTGCTCCAGGAACATGAGGCCCTTGGACGTACCACCGCGCATGAATACCGTCTTGAACTGTCTCATAAAGATCCTCCTTCGGTGTATCATTCTTGTTCAGTCAGGCCGCCTGCTCATCTGCTGCATGTCGGACAGCAATTCACCGGCACGCCGTGCGGCGAACAATCCGTTTCCGGCATCCTGAGCATCGGCAAGCAGCTTTCGGGCTTGCGCTGTATCGCCGCGATGGACGGCGGCCTGCGCCAGAACGAGCTGGATTTCAGACCGATGGATCCGGTTTTTCGCAAGACGCACTTCCTCGGCAAGGTATTCCTCATCTGCTGGCTGTCCGCGCAGAACGGACAGCCAGTTTTCATACAGACGGACGCACTCCCGTGTGCTGCGCCCCAGTGCAGGAGCGCGTTCCATCGCAGTGTCAGCGATGGCGCGCAGGGAATCAAGACATACGGCAGCCTCATCCGTCTTTTCCTGCAGGAGCAGCAGCCGCATTTTCTGATTGCAGGTGATCGCCATGCCACCGAGCCGGTGGCTTTTGAGCTTATCCGGCTCCAGCGGCGCAAGGCAGGCCATCGCCTCATCAAACTGGCCCAGCGCCTCATAGGCGTAGGCCAGCTTGACGCAGCCATCCATATAGGCGATGGTTTCCCTGGGCGTCTTCTCCACAATGGGGCCAAACGTATTCAGGAATTCCTCCGGCCTGACCTGCTCGCAGAGGATCGCCTGAAGCTGACGGAGCTTCCCGTTTGCCCAGAAGCCTGCGGCAATCCGCCCGACGACGACGCCCAGCATGACGGGCAGCAGCAGGAAGAACATCCTGATGTATCCGGGCACTGCAAGAGACCCCTGCGTCAGCAGCGCCGCGATCAGCCCCAGCATACCGCCCAGAAGCATGAACAGATTGTTCTGAACCCTAAAATACGCAACCATATGTCATCCGTCCTTGTCTGCTGCGCCGTTTACATGAGGAAGGAGAAGACGAACGAGGCGATGATCAGCACAATGCCGCCGCCCAGACGGGAGGAGAGCTGTGCATAGGCGATCAGCTCCATGCGGTCAGCAGCGCCCAGGCAGGCGATATCGCCTGTGCCGCCGCGGTTGGCCATGCACATACCGGCGGTGATGGCCGAGTCGATCGGATAGAAGCCGACCAGATAGCCGACCCCGCCTGCGCCAATCACGGCGCCGACGACGATCAGCAGCGCCATGATGACATTGGAGAAACTGAGCGCGCTGAAAAGCTCCGCAATGTTGAAGTCGGTGCCCATGCCCACCATGATGATGGTGCTCAGAACGCCGGTCATGAATCCCTGAATCCGCTTGGCGCCAGCGCGGACACTGTCGGGAATCAGACCCGTCGCGGCCAGGATGACCGTGAAGATGATCACATAGGCGTAGGCATGGATTGCGGCGCCGAAGATCGTGGGCAGGATCAGCTTGCTCATGATGCGGCCGACGGAGAAGGCGGCAAACATGATCAGCATGCCGGCCGCCATGTCCGTGGTGGTCGAAGCGACCTTCGCGTCATGCCTGGCAATGTTGCTGCCCTTGCGAACCAGGGTCTTACCGTCGCCCGTGAGGGCGGGGAACTTTTTGCCCGCGGCATTGAGCAGCGCGCAGGCGATAATCGCAAAGATGTTGGCGATGGTCAGGATGATGATGGCAAAGGTATAGTAGTTGGCAGCCGCATCGCCGGTCACCTGCTCGTAGATTTGAGAAAGCGGCACAGCACCCGCGCCGTTGCCGCCGCCCATGATCGGCAGCACGTACTTGATCACGGCATCCGCCGGCTTCACGCCGAAGGCCATGCCGCCCACAATGCCAAACAGGGCGGCTACAGCCAGGCCGCCCAGAATGGCGGGGATGTAGCCGGCAAAGGAGCGCAGCAGGATGTCACGATCCAGCGCAAGAACGGAGCCGACGATCAGTGCGATAATGTACAGCTCCAGCAGATTCACGTCATCGGAAATCAGCCAGTTGATGCTGTCCACGGTTGCCTGCGGAATCAGGCCGAATTGCTTGAGCACGGCGACGCCGAAGAACACCATCAGAAGGCCGCCGCCGATGTAGTCATTCCAGATGGGGAGACGGTCGCCGAATTCCTTGAGCACGACAGCCAGCGCAAAGCAGGAGCACAGCGTTCCGGTCATGGAGCCGGACTGGATGCCCAGATACATGGGCAGCGCACACAGCACCACGGCGATCAAGGTTTGATACCAGGGAAGTCCAAAGAATCTGAGCTGCTTGTTTTCCATTTGAAGTACCTCCATGTTTTTTCTGATGAAAGGATTTGTGCCGCTGCGCACGGCCGGCGGGTGCCGGGGAAGCCACCGCATCCGGGAAGAGCACCGGCTTCCCAGGGACGGTTTATCCAACGCAGACGGGATTTCGATGCACGGGCCACTCGATGCGGCTGCGGTCACCGAAGGCACATGCGCAGGTCGTAGCCCCGTCTGTTTGAATCGTGGGGAGAATACCTGTTGTTTCTGTATCAATCATATCGGCTTTTTCTTCCATTTTCCAATATCGAATGGGAATGAGGTCATTCCGTTTCGGTATTGGAAAAACGGAAAAAGTCCCTCTATAATGAGGGCAGAAGCCAACAAAGGAGGCAGCAGCATGGGTAAATCCTTAACGAGGAAAATCATCGAAAGCCATTTTGTATCGGGCAGCCTGACGCCGGGCGAGGAGGTCTTCCTGAAGATCGACCAGACCCTGACCCACGACATCAACGCCGTCA
>JBJEYH010000249.1:0-3317 GCA_051886675.1 Aristaeellaceae bacterium | reverse complement strand
TGGATGCAAGGGTTGGTTCGCGTGGCGGCGGCGGTGCCGCACCTGCACCTGGGAAACGTGAAGCGCAACGTGGAGGAGCATCTGGCGAAAATGCGGGAGGCGGCGGAAAAGCGCGCGTCCCTGGTGGTGTTCCCGGAGCTGTCGCTGACGGGGTACACCTGCGGCGACCTGTTCTTCCAGCAGACGCTGCTCCATGACGTGGAGGAGGGCCTGCAAGCCCTCATCGAGCGCATGCCGGAGGGCATGACGGCGGTGGTGGGCGCGCCTGTCCGGGCGGAAAGCAGCCTGTACAACTGTGCGCTGGTGCTGACCCGGGACGGCCTGCAGGGGGTCATCCCCAAGACCTATCTGCCCAACAACAACGAGTTCTATGAAAAACGCTGGTTCCACAGCCCCGCGCCGCAGCAGAGCTGCTTTGCCACGCTGTGCGGTCAGGAGTGGCTGCTGTCCGCTGCCCCGGTGGTGATGGAAAGCGCCGATGGCGTGTCAATCGGCGTGGAGCTGTGCGAGGACCTCTGGTCGCCCCTGCCGCCCAGCACCCTGCTGGCCATCGGCGGCGCGGAGATCATCGTGAATCTGTCCGCGTCCAATGAGCTGATCGCCAAGCGGGAATACCGGCAGGAGCTGGTGCGCCAGCAGTCCGCCCGGTGCCTGTGCGGGTATGTGTATGTGTCCGCAGGCAACGGGGAATCCACCAGCGACCTGGTGTTCTCCGGTCACAGCATGATCAGCTGCTGCGGCTCCACCCTGCGGGAGAACAGCGGCTACATTGACGACGATTACCTCATCACTGCGGATATCGACGTGGAGCGTATCCGCGCCGACCGCATGAAGCAGCAGAGCTTCGGCGACTGCGCGGCAAGGCAGGCTGTCAAAATCAACGGCGAGCTGCTGGAGGAAAGCCTCCTCCTGCCCGACAGCGTGGCCCCCGACTACCGCGTGCCCAAGCATCCCTTCATCCCCTCGGACAGGGCGGCCCGTCAGGCCCGCTGCAGCCAGATCTTCGACATGCAGGCCCACGCCCTGGCCCGGCGCATGGCCATCACCGGGAACAGGGTGGTGGTGGGCATCTCCGGCGGACTGGATTCCACGCTGGCGCTGCTGGCGGCCTGCAAGGCGGTCGACCTGCTTGGTATCCCCCGGACGAACATCCTGGGCGTGACCATGCCCTGCTTCGGCACCACGGACTGGACGTACCAGTCCGCGCTGGAGCTGATGCGCACCCTGGGCGTCAGCCAGATGGAGGTGCCCATTCACGAGGCGGTGCGCCTGCACTTCCGGGACATCGGCCATGACGAGAGCGATCACTCCGTCACCTACGAGAACGCCCAGGCCCGGGAGCGCACCCAGGTGCTGATGGATCTGGCCAACCGCTTCGGGGGGATCGTGCTGGGCACGGGCGACCTGAGCGAGATCGCCCTGGGCTGGTGCACCTACAACGCCGATCACATGAGCATGTACGGCGTGAACAGCGGCGTGCCCAAGACGCTGGTGCGCTGGGTCATCCAGACCGCCAGCGAGCGGGAGGAGTTCGAGCAGAGCCGCGCGGTGCTCCAGCGCATCCTGGATACGCCCATCAGCCCCGAGCTGCTCCCCCCCGACGAGAAGGGCAACATCGCCCAGCAGACCGAGGATCTGGTGGGGCCCTACGCGCTGCACGACTTCTTCCTGTATTATGCGATCCGCTTCGGCTACCGGCCGCGGAAGGTGTTCGAGCTGTGCTGCCTGGCCTTCGCGGAGGACTTCGACCGGGCCACCATCCTCAAGTGGCTGAAGAATTTCTACCGCCGCTTCTTCACCCAGCAGTTCAAGCGCAACTGTATGCCCGATGGGGTCAAGATCGGCTCCATCGCCCTGAGTCCCCGGGGCGACTGGCGCATGCCCTCGGACGCCCAGTCCGCCGCATGGCTGAAGGAATGCGAGGACATCACCCTCTGACATCCAATTGACGCAAGGAGGCTTTTTCCCATGGACAAGAAGGTTTACGAGCTGATTGACGGCTATCGCGACGAATTTGTGGCGGATCTGCGGCGGTGGATCCAGGTGCCCTCGGTGAAGGACGAGCCCGCTCCCGGCGCGCCCTTCGGCAGGGAGGTGCGCAGGATGCTGGACGTGGCCATGGCCGATGGAGCGCGCATGGGCTTTCCGGCGCGGGACTTCGACGGCTATGCCTGCGACATGACCCTGGGCGGTGCGCCGGAGACCATCGCGGTGCTGGGGCATCTGGACGTGGTGCCCGCCGGCGACGGCTGGCAGGTGGATCCCTTCGGCGCGCTGGTGGAGGACGGCAGGGTATATGGCCGCGGCACCAGCGATGACAAGGGCCCCTCCCTGTGCGCGCTGTACGCCATGCGGGCCATCCGGGAGGCGGGCGTGCCGCTGAGGAAGTCCGTCCGGCTGATCCTGGGCTGCGACGAGGAATCCGGCTGGGAGGACATGGCCTGGTACGCCAGCCATGCCGATATGCCCGCTGTGGGCTTCTCGCCGGACGCGTCCTTCCCGCTGATCAACACGGAGAAGGGCATGGTGCATCTGCGGCTGCACGCGCCCGTGGCGAAGGACGGCCTGCAGGTGAAGCAGCTGTGGACGGGCGAGCGGATGAACGTGATCCCCGGCGAATGCAGGGCGCTGCTGGAGGGCGGCGCTGAGCTGGCCGCGCAGGTGGCCGCCTACGCGGAGAAGACCGGCCTGCCCTACGCCGCGGAGGTCACGGCCGAGGGCGTCTCAGTCACGGCGGAGGGCATCCCGGGGCATTCGGCGTATCCGGCGGGGCGGCGCAACGCCATCGGCATGATGCTCCTGCTGCTGCGGGAGCTGGGCGTGCAGGGCGCCTTCCGCACGCTGGCGGACAAGGTGGGCATGGAGAGCGACGGCGCATCCCTGGGCTGCGCGTACAGCGACGATGTGTCCGGCAGCCTGACGTGCAACATGGGCATCCTGCACCTGGACGGCGATCAGCTCCACACCACCCTGGACATGCGCGTGCCCATCACCGCGGATCTGGAGGCCATCAAGAATGCCGCGCTGGCCAGTCTGCCGGAGTTCATCGCCGACGAGGAGGGCGTGAAGGCGCCCCATCACGTGCCTGCGGACAGCGAGCTGGTGACCAGTCTTCTGGCGGCCTACGAGGACGAGACCGGCGAGAAGGCCGAGCCGCAGTACACCGGCGGCGGCACCTACGCCAAGGTGCTCAGGCAGGGTGTGGCCTTCGGCGCGGCGTTCCCGGACGATGAGGATCTGGCCCATCAGGCGGGCGAATACGTGTACATCGACAAGATGCTGAAGGCCACGAAGATCTTCGCCAACGCGCTGGTGCG
>JBJEYH010000248.1:0-3364 GCA_051886675.1 Aristaeellaceae bacterium | reverse complement strand
GGGGGCCGCTCACCGCCACCAGCGGCGGATCCAGCGAGGGCGTGGTGGCATAGTACCCGTCGGGCACGGCGCCCACCGTATCCACCGCCACCGGGATGCGGTAGCGGGTGATGTACTCCTCCACCTCGATCTCCAGCGTGGCGGGGTTCACCTCGCTGACGTTGCCGTAGGCGGTGGAGTTGGTGGTCAGCACGCGCACCTCCTGCACGCCGGTCTGCGTGATGCGGCTCAGGTCGATGCGCGCGTTGTAATAGGTGGCCTGGGCGCTCTGGTACTGCATCTGCGGCACATCCACGCGCAGGGTGGCGTTCTGCAGCAGGCTGTCCAGATCGCTGACGACAATCAGGCCGTTGCGCTTGATGGTTTCATTGCCGGTGACGTTGATGGTCACGTCGTTGAAGACCTTTTCACGGGTCAGGGAGGGATCCTGGGAGATCAGCCCGGCCCACAGGCCGATGGCCAGCACCAGCGCCAGCAGCTTGAAGCCCCAGTTGTTCAGCAGCATCCGCAGCGCCGCCTTGGCCAGCTGCTTCCAGCCGCCCTGGCCCCGGGAGGGAGTCTTGTCCGTCATTGCGCGCCCTCCTTTGCCTTGCCCCTGTGCAGCAGCCCGCGCCACAGGTGCGTGTGGTTCTGGCGGTACATTTCGCCCAGGACTTCCTGCATGGACTTGCTGTCCAGATGGCGGGTCAGCTTGCCGCCCCGGGCCATGGAGATGATGCCCGTCTCCTCCGAGACGATGAGCACCACCGCGTCCGTGGTTTCGCTGACGCCGATGGCCGCCCGGTGACGGGTGCCCAGCTCATGGCTGATGCCCCGGCCCTCCGTCAGGGTCAGGATGCACGCGCCCGCCATCACCCGCGACCCGCGGATGACCACCGCGCCGTCATGCAGGGGGGTGTTGGGCTCGAAGATGTTCTCCAGCAGCGCGGCGGAAATCTCCGCGTCGATGGAGATGCCGGTCTCGATGACGTCCTTCAGGCCGGTCTTGCGCTCGAACACGATCAGCGCGCCCACGCGCCTGCGGCTCAGATCCGTCAGGCACTGGATGATCTCGGTGATGATATGCTCCTGATCATCCGGCTCCTCCCGGCGCTTTTTGTCGATGATGGCGCCGCGGCCCATCTGCTCCAGGGCCTTGCGCAGCTCCGGCTGGAACAGGATCACCAGCACGATCGCGCCGTTTTTCACCACGGCCATCAGCAGCCAGTTCAGCGCGGTCAGGCCCAGCAGATTGCTCACGCCCACAATCAGCAGCAGCAGCGCAAGGCCCTTGAGCACCGCGCTGCCCCGGGTCTGCCGGGTCAGCATGAGCAGCTCGTAAATGATCACCGTCACGACAAGGATGTCGATCATGTCGGACAGTCCGGGGCGGTTAAACACGTTCCACACCAGGTTCTGAATCATATCCCATAGCGATGACACGCGATTTCTACCCCACTTTCGTATGCATGGCAGCCTTGACCCTATTATACTACAATTGCGGTTGAATATGAATGCCTTTTCGGGCATTTGCCGCAGATTTTTTCATTGCCCGCGGCCTGCGCCCTTCCCGGAGCGTACAGTGATTCAACGAACCAGCCGCCGGATTCCTGCATGGGTGGAAAAATTTTCACACAACAGACACAAAAGGCGGAGACGCGCTCCTTCCGGCAGCGTCTCCGCCCTGATGCCCCTCAGCCGTTGCTCCGGGTGGCCTCCGCGCTGATCACCTCCCCCGTGGATGCGTCCAGCACCACCCGGTAGCCCGTGTCGTCATCGCCCCAGACGTAGTACTCGTAGGTGCGGTCCAGGCAGTAGCGGCACTCCCCCGCCTGATACGCCGCCCGGAACGCGTCCTCCTCCATGCCCGCCGCCTGCGCCGCCGCCATCCAGGCCGCGGGCCAGCCGTTTTCCACGCCGATGTCCGTGTCCTCCTCGGGGAGGCTGCCGTACACCTCCGGATCCCCGCCGAGCTCCCGCATCAGCCGGTCGGAGAGCACCTCCAGCTCCGCCAGGCTCCTGCCCTCCGCCACCGCCGCGTCCATGGCTTCCCGCCGCAGGGCATAGGCCTCGTCGAAGGCCGCGAAGTCCTCCGCCGTCCAGCGGGTCTTGCCCAGCAGCGTGTCCGGCTCGTCGGTGCCGGCGTCGCCGACCCAGGCGCGGACAACGTTCACCACCTCGCCCGTGCCCTCGTCCAGCTGCACCATGAACAGCCCCAGCCGCCGGGCATAGCTGAACAGCAGGCAGTCCCAGCAGCCGATGCGATCCTCCTGCCACAGGGCCTCCACCTCATAGTTGTAGCTGATGCAGATGTCCGTGGTGCCCGTCTCCAGCGGGGAGTACGTGGCCACGTAGGCGTAGCGGCGCATCGCCTCCCCGTCCACGCCGCAGGCCTCCTCAAGGGCAGCCCAGGCCTTCGCCACCAGCGGATCATCCTCCGGCTGCACCACCCCCGCCGGATCCGCAAAGAGCAGCTCGAGGGCCCTGCTCGCCAGCAGCGTTTCCGCGTCCATGCCCACCTGGCTCATGTCGTAGCCCGCGTCGGCCAGCAGATGGCGGAAATGCTCCTGCTGCGCCTGGCTCTGCTGATAAAAGGACGCCGTCCGGGCCTTGTCGTATACCACGTCCCGCTTGCCCGCGTCCCACACCCGCTGGGCCAGGGGCCAGAAATCGTCGATGTACCAGTTGACGTATTCCACCTCCCCCGTGGCAGCGCTCAGGTACACGCGGTACTCGCCCACGCCGGACGCGTCATGATCCGCATCCACGTCCACCCCGTTCAGCGGCGTGAAGTACAGGTGCCACACATCCTCGTAGTAGTCCGGGTACACGCCCATGGCGTCCAGCTCCTCCTCCGGCGTGCCGTAGGTGTCCAGGATCGTCTGCCGGGCCAGCGCCAGGGCCGTCGGATAGTCCAGCATGCCCGCGCCGGGCAGCTCGCCGGATGGATTCACCTCGGCGGTGGTGTGCATCCGCCCGAAGCTCTCCTGCCAGATCGCTTCCATCTCCGCCGGGGTCATGGGCGCGGACAGCGTGTCCGCCACGCCCGCGCCCGGCAGCAGCAGCGCGCCGGCGCACAATGTCGCAAGGATTCGTTTCATGATGGGTTCCCTCCTTCGTCTTTGGGTTGAGGAGCGTCGCTCCTTTCGCCCATACCAACGTTGGACAATTGTCTACCCATCCTGTTCCCCGGCAGGATTTACATCCGTAACAAAAAAGAGGACAGGCGGTCGTGCCTGTCCCCCGGACGATGCGGATCAGACGTGCAGCTCCTGCTTTTCGCCCAGCACGTCGGCGTTGTCCCTGAGCAGCGGCCGGATGACCTCCGCCAGGAACTCCTCCACCTGCTGCTGGCTGCGGCCGGTGAACTGCTCGGGCTGGAGGA
>JBJEYH010000247.1:0-15458 GCA_051886675.1 Aristaeellaceae bacterium | reverse complement strand
CCTGGACGCCCAGACCCGCGCCGACGCCGCCGCCCAGCTGCAGCGGCTCATCGACATCCGCCAGAAGCAGACCGCCCTGGAGGGCGCGCTGCTGGAGAGCGGCATCGCGCCCTGTGCGGCGGTGGTGTCGGAGGGCAGCGTGACCATCGTCACGGAAAAGGAGACGCTCACGGGCGGCGAAACCGCGCTGCTGCTGACCATGGCCCAGGCCCACGCCGGGGTGGAGCCCTCCGGCGTGCGGGTCATCACCGCGGGCGAGTGAAAAATCCGGTTTCACCGCGCGGAAAACCGGGTATCCTTGATGGCAGGGAGCGGACAGCTGATCTGCGCCTCCCCGCCGGATTCATTTTTGCATACTTTCCTGCACAGGGTCTTCCTTTCCGTAGCAAAATGTGCTATACTGTCCCTAACAACCTGTGTTGCATGAGAGCGAGGATGAATATGGAACGAATTGGCGAGGTAACCGCCGTGCGCGGCGAATGGCTGGAGATTACTTTCTGTCGCCCTGAGGACTGCGAAAAGTGCAATGCCTGCGGCGGTCAGCAGAAGCAAAACGTGCTGACGGTCAAGGGCCGGGCCAAGGTCGGCGATTCCGCCGTGGTGGAGCTGCCCACGAATACGTTCATGCAGGCGTCCCTGATCGCCTATGCCATGCCGCTGGTGTGTCTGCTGGGCGGCATGTTCCTGGGCGCGGCGCTGTTCCCGCAGTCGCGGGAGGTGGCCGGAGGCATCGGCGCGGGCATCGGTCTGGCCGTATCCGCCGCCGCACTGCTGATCACCGAGAAGCGCCGCCGGGCCGATCCCAAGTGGAAGCCGCAGCTGACCCGCATTATTCCGCAAACGGAAAGCAAGATCAAGCTGGAAGGAGACTGATGTATGGCAACGGAAATCAGACAGGATACATTTGACAGCTTTATCGCCCAGCCGGGCAAGCCGGTGCTGGTGGACTTCTGGGCCACCTGGTGCGGCCCGTGCCGGATGCTGGCCCCCGTGGTGGAGCAGGTATCCGAGGAGAACGAGGGCAAGCTGGCCGTGGGCAAGGTGAATGTGGACGATTGCCCCGACCTGGCCATGAAGTTTGGCGTGATGAGCATCCCCACGCTGATCCTGTTCAAGGACGGTCAGGTGGTGGACAAGCGCGTGGGCTATCAGCCCAAGAACCAGCTGGACGAGATGATCCGCAAGGCGTTCTGAGTCCCGGCAAGGGGAGGCGGTCGATCAGGCCGCTTCCCTTTTTTGCGCCCGCCGGCGTTGACACGGGAACTCCCCTGATGCTATACTGTTTAGCAATCATTACCACAGTCAGGGAGGAAGGGTCATGAAAATCTGTCCCATGTGCGGGTATTCCTTTGAGGGGAACGGTTCCGACATTCTGCCCGGCAGCAGGCTGTGCACGGTATGTGCCGACAACATCCGCACCTTCGCCCGGAGCAAGGACAACGCCGAACGCCAGGCTGCGTATGCGTACATCACGGACTGTCGGGAGCTCACCGCACAGCCGGACGTCCAGACCGCCATCAATTCCCTTTTCAGGGATTACGGGACGCCGAGCGCGGCCGAGGCTGCACCCGAGGCCGCTGCGGCACCCGAGGTCTCCGCGGCAGCCGCGCCGCAGCCGGACAGCCAGTTTGGCAGCGCCGGGCCCCAGATCATCTCCGTCGCCAATACCCTGCTCGTACTGGGCGTCATAGTGTCCCTGGTGGTGGGCTTTCTGCTGATCGCCGCCGGGGCGAACAGCCGCCAGGGCGGTATGCTGGTTGGCATCGGCATCGGCATCGCCTTCATGGGTTCGGTGCTTTCCTCGGTATTCGCGCTGCTTGTCCGCGGCTTCGGCGAAATGGTGAACAACGTGCGCATTCAGACGGAGCTGGCCGTCCGCAACGCTTCCAGGGAATAAGCCTCCCCCCTCCCCCCGCAGAAAGCGCTGCGGGGGCTTTTTTCCCCGCGGTAAACTTTTCGCCCCGCCCCTTTCCATTTTTTCCGGGCGATGCTATAATGATAGTCGTTAACCTTTACCCTGGACGAAAGCGGCCGCGTCAAACGTTGAATTGGGTGAGTATCCCCTGAAAATCCTTCTTTGCAAAGGAGCTGTACTGTGATGATGAAGCGCCTTGTCTCCCTTTTGCTCGCAGGGATCCTGCTGCTTATGGCCGTTCCCGCCCTGGCGGATACGCCCCAGCCCATCGAGACCATCCCCTACGAGGAGCTGCCCGAGCCCTTTGACGGACAGCATCATTATCTCCTGCTGTGCGTGGATCAGTGGTACGGCAAGCCCGGCAACCTGGGCAACACCGACGGCATTGTGCTGGTGACGGTGGACACCCGCGCCCACCGCGTCATGCTGACCTCCTTCATCCGCGACGCGCTGGTGGAGCGGCCCGACGGCAAGATCGGCCGCATCAACTACATCGCCAAGAACTACGGCCCCGAGGCCCTGTGCAAGGTCATCAGCCAGCACATCGGCGTGAAGGTGGAGAAGTACATTCTCTTCGACTTCAACCAGATTCAGACCATCATCGACTACCTGGGCGGCGTGACCATCACCGTCACCGACGCCGAGGCCGATTACCTCAACCGCTACCGCATCTCCCGCACCGCCACCACCCCCTCCATGGACAAGGCAGGCACCTATCTGTTCGGCGGACACGCGGCGGTGATCTACATGCGCATCCGCAAGGCGGGCGGCGGCGGCGACTTCATGCGTACCCAGCGGGTGCGCACGGTGCTGTCCACCCTGGCCGACCAGTGCCGCGAAATCACCTATGATCAGGCCCTGGATCTGGTGGACTCCGTCATGGCCAACACCACCATGACCAACATGAACCTGGACGAGATGGTGCAGGCCATGGAATACGCCTACGGTCTGCGGGGCGCCACGGTGGAGGAGCTGCGCATCCCCCAGGACGGCGACGCCTCCCCCATCAACTACGCCGGCATGGCCGTGCAGGAAATCGACTGGGTTCACAGCCGCGAGGTCATGGACGACTATCTGCAGAACAGCTTCCTCGTGCTGGACGAGGACGACTGATCCGCCGCTCATTCCCAGCGGGGCAGCGAATACTTCCGCCCGCTCCGCGCCATGCTGATACCCAAAGGAGATAACAGCCTGCATGAAATGTCCCAACTGCGGTCAATGGAACCGCGCATCCCTGCCCCGCTGCCAGAAGTGCGGCCAGCCCCTGGAGGATGAACAGTCCCGATCCCCCGCCTGGAAGGTCACCCTGGGCGACGACACCCGGGGCAAGGAATACATCCGCGTGGATGAGGACGGCGACGCCGCCCGCGCCCCGGACGCCCGGGATCAGCTGGCCCGGGAAATGGCCGAGCTCAAGCAGCGCAAGCAGGATGGCGCGCAGCATCAGCGCCGCCTCCGCCGGGAAAGCGCCGAGCGGGGCAGCGCGCCCTCGGGCATGACCATCCGCACCCACGCCAGCACCGATACCTTCTGGAATGTGGAGGACGATCCCCGCAACACCGTGCGCATCCGGCGGGACGGCAAGCCCGTGCAGGAGGATCCCGAAAGCTCGCAGCCTCTGCGCGTCGTCCGCACGGACTGGGACGATTCCCGCTCCTACGATCCCCTGTGGGAGGAGACGGAGGTCTACGGCGCCTGGCAGCTGCCCCAGACCACCCAGCTGACCGGCAAGCTGCCTTCCCGCGCCCGGGGGCTGCGGCGCATCGCCCGGTTCCTGGCCATCGTGCTGATGGCGGGCGTGGTGGGGCTGTGCGGCTTCTTCGGCTTTGAGTACTTCAAGGCCCGGCGGGCCGAGGCCAAGGAGCAGAACCGGCCCTCCGTCACCGCCTCCATCAAGGACGACCTGGCCGCCCACACCATCCTGATCCCCGGGGAGGACGGCACGCAGATCTACATCCGCGAGCTGCATGCCTCCTACATCGTCACCGGGGGCTTCGCCACGGTGGAGGTGGCCGACCACACCTGGTACGACGACCTGGTGGACTTCGTGGGCGATACCATGACGGTGACCCTGACGCCCTTCGTCAAGACCGCCAGCGGCCGTCAGCAGCCCATGGATCCCATCGAATATGACATTTCCATCCCCCTGAGCCCCATTACCCTGGAGACCCCCGACGGTCTGCGTACCGAGGTCGCCACCGCCATGTACACCATGAAGCTGACCGTGCGTCCCGGCTCCACCGTCACCATCAACGGCGCGGACGTGTCCGACACCGTCTCCTCCGAGACCGGCACCCTCTCCTACAACGCCACCGTCCAGCCCATCGGCGACAACGTCTTCGACATCCGCGTGCGCAGCCAGTACTGCCGGGAGAATCAGCTGCTGGTCACCCTCTACCGCGAGCCCCAGGAGATTCCCCTCGACCTGTCCGCCGATACCTATACCTCCACCACCTCCCAGACCATCGAGATCCGCGCCACCACCCTGCCCGGCGCCACCGTGGAGGTGCTGACCTCCCACGCCGACCTGAACATCACCAACCTGGATTCCACGGGCGAATTCTCCTTCAACGCGGTCTTCGACCATTATGGCGACAACACCATCACCATCACCGCCGCCATGGAGGGCAAGAAGACCTCCACCGTGAACTACGTGGTCTACTACGTGCCCGAGCCCGACGTCTACACCCCCAAGGCCTGGCCCCTGGATGCCGCGGGCTATTCGGAGCTGCTGAGCAACATCACCGTGCGCGTGGCCCGGTCGCAGGTCTACCTGGCGGAGGGCACGATCCAGTACTTCGTCAGCGAGAAGCCGCAGATGGCGGTGATCAACACCAGCGCGGACGGGCAGAGCCAGCCGGTGCTGGTGGAAAACTTCACCAAGACCACCTGGAAGGTCGGCGAATACTACCGCATCTACGGCGACGCCTACGGCACCTACAACGGCATGCCCTGGCTGGCGGCCCGCTACACCTACTGACCCTGCCGATCCAAAGGGAGGATACCATGCTTGATCTGCTGATTATCGGCTCCGGCCCCGCCGCCTGGAGCTGCGCCCTCACCGCCCGCAAGCGCGACCTGGCCTGCGCGGTGGTGGTATCGGGCGCGGACGCCGGCTGGCTTGCCCGGGCGGAGCGCATCGACAATTATCCCGGGCTGCCCGGCGTTTCCGGGCAGGAGCTGCTGCGCGTCTTCCGCCAGCAGGCGGAGGACGCCGGCGCGGCGATCATCGCCGGGGTGGCCCGGCAGGTGCAGCCCCTGGGCGACGCCTTCATGACCCTGGTGGGCAACGAGGTGATCGAATCCCGGGCGGTGACGCTGGCCATGGGCGCGGCGAAGCCCCGGCTGCTCCCCGGCGAGGAGGAGCTGCTGGGCCAGGGCGTGAGCTGGTGCGGCACCTGCGACGGCATGTTCTACCGGGGGAAGGAGGTGGCGGTGCTGTCCGCCTGGCACGGTGGCGTGGAGGAAGCGGACTTCCTCAGCCGTCTGGCCTCGAAGGTGGACTACTACCGCCTGGCCCCCCACGACGTGCCCGACCGGCTGACCATCATCCCCGGCACGCCCAGGATGCTTGCCCGGCAGGAGGGGCGCATCGCCGTGACCACCGCCGAGGGCGCCCGCCTGTACGACGGGGTGTTCGTCTTCCGCCCGGCGGTAGCGCCGGACCGTCTGCTGCCCGGGCTGGAAACCGAGGGCGCCTTCATCGCTGTGAACCGGCGGATGCAGACCAGTCTGCCCCGGGTGTACGCCGCCGGCGACTGCACCGGTCAGCCCCTGCAAATCGCCAAGGCCGTGGGCGAGGGCAACGTCGCCGCCATATCCGCGGCGGAGGATCTGGCCTGATATCCCCGCCGCGCATGACCATGAAAAGGAGAAGAAACAGATGAAGAAATTCCTGCTGACGCTGCTGGCTCTGACGCTGCTGTGCACTGCCGCTCTGGCGGAGCCTCTGCCCCTGAGCGAGCTGTCCGGCGTGTACTGCTACCCCGAGGACGCGGATGAAGCCTCCGCCCGGTACGTGTACCGCTACGCCTACCCTTACGTGGAGGCGGAGGACGACGTGGCCCTGACCATCAACGAGTTCTACGCCTACCTGGTGGACGATGCCTTCGGCTTCGCGGTGCCCATGGCGGTGGAAGCCCTGGATCCTGACTCGCCCATGCAGGCGGTCACCAGCATCACCAGCGAGATCACCTGCAACGACGGCCGGTACCTGTCGGTGAAGATCACCAACGAGTCCCTCACCGGGGCGGCGGTATCCAGCGTGGTCAGCGGGCATACCTTCTCCCTCACCGGGGAGAAGGCCGGCAACGTCACCAGCCTGCCCTATCTGCTGGGCATTCTGGAGCCCGGCGAAACCGACGAATGGCTGCTGGACCGCCAGACCGCCAAGGCGGACGAGCTGGTGCGCACGCTGGTCTGGGCGGTCATTCAGGAGCAGCTGGCCGGCGGCGAGGCCGATTACTACGACGACCTGACCTACGACCGGCTGGCGGCCTACTTCTACCCGGAGGAGGACTTCTACATGGACGGCGAGGGCAACCTGGTGTTCTTCGTGCAGGAGTCCATCATCGCGCCGGCGGCGTCGGGGGTGTTCTACTTCCCCTTCTCCCTGGAGGAGCTGCTGGACGAAATCTAACAATTCAAAAAAGTGGCCCACGGGCCACTTTTTTGCGTTTTGCACTCGCTCGCTGGTCGGCTGGCTCCACCAGTCTCCCGGCCGCTCGCTCATGTTGGGAAGCGATTTTGCAAAGCAACATCGCACGATAATCGCCGCGCATGTCGCCGGTTTTCGATTGGCAGTCTGCCGACGGCGAATTGGGGGAGCGGATGACTGGCCTTTGCCATGCGGACGCGGCCTTCGGGCCGCTTCGCCGCGTTTTTGGGGGCCAGGCTCCCAGGGGTCTTCGCCCCTCCCTCTGCCAAAATACAGCGCAAATACAACACATTCCCGCCCCTGTGGCCCTCCCTCGCCCTTGACATCCCCCGCGATGACAGTATAATAGAGAATACACGACAATGCGCGTGGTCCCTGCCGACGGATACGACAGGATTTTGAAGCGGAGGATGATCGTATGGAGATCAAAGTCACCCTGTCAGAGCAGCTCAAGCAGAAGCCCCAGGATGAATCCAAGCTGGGCTTCGGCAATTACTTTACGGATCACATGTTCCTGATGGACTACGTCAAGGGCGAGGGCTGGAAGGATGCCCGCATCGTGCCCTACGGCGATTTCAGCATGAGCCCGGCAGCAATGGTGCTGCACTACGGCCAGGCCATCTTCGAGGGCATGAAGTGCTACCGCCGGCAGGATGGCGGTCTGCAGCTGTTCCGCCCCACGGCCAACTTCGCCCGCATGACCCGCTCCGCCGAGCGCATGGGCATGCCCGCCCTGGACGAGGAAACCGCCCTCAAGGGCCTGACGAAGCTGCTGGAAATCGACGGCGAATGGGTGCCCCATTCCCCTGACACCAGCCTGTACATCCGGCCCACCATGATCGCCCTGGATCCCCATCTGGGCGTGCATGCGGCGCATCACTACCTGTTCTTCATCATCCTCAGCCCCGTGGGCGCCTACTACGCCGAGGGCCTCAAGCCTGTGAGCATCTACGTGGAGGACGCCTATGTGCGCGCGGTGCGCGGCGGCGTGGGCTTCACCAAGTGCGCGGGCAACTACGGCGCGTCCATCCTGGCGGGCGAGGCCGCCGCGCAGAAGGGCTACTCCCAGGTGCTGTGGCTGGACGGCGTGGAGCAGAAGTACATCGAGGAAGTCGGCTCCATGAACATCATGTTCGCCTACGGCAACAGGATCGTCACCCCCAAGCTCAACGGCTCCATCCTGCCGGGCATCACCCGCGACTCCATCCTGAAGGTGGCCGCTCAGCTGGGCTATGAGGTCAGCGAGGAGAGGCTGTCCATCGCCGAGGTGTTCGAGGACATCAAGGCCGGCCGGCTGACCGAGGCCTTCGGCACCGGCACGGCGGCGGTCATCAGCCCCGTGGGCCATCTGTGCTGGAAGGACGAGACGCTCACCCTGAACAACAACGAGATCGGCCCGGTGGCGCAGAAGCTCTACGACACCCTGACCGGCATCCAGTGGGGCAAGCTGCCCGACCAGAACGACTGGATCATGAAGCTGTCATAATCCTGCCGGCCTCAGGCCCGCGGGTGAGGAGGATCAATGCTGCGGGAAAGCAACATCCAGCCCCTGACCTGGGCTGACAAAACCATGAGCGTGCTGCGGGCGCGTCAGCTGGAGGCCTGCGAGGAGCGGCTGGCGTCGCTGCCGGACTTCGGCCTGTTCAGCGGCTGCGACGACAGCCGCGTGGAAACGCTCTACGCCGTTTCCCACGCCGCCCAGGAGCAGCCCATGCCCGCCTGTCTGCACACCGTCCAGTCCCTGCGCGCCCAGGTGCTCAGCAGTCTGCCCGCCGAGGCGGCGCTGCTGACCTTCGAGGAGCATATGCTGCTGGAGCGCATGCTGGCCCTGGACGGCGAGTGCGAGCTGATGGACTGGGAGGAAACCGGCGCGGCGGAATCCCTGGTGCGCCGGCTGTGGTGCACCATCTCCCGGGAGGAGGAGCGGATCTTCGTGCATCTCCCCCGGGAGCTGCTGGTGCCCCTGACGCTCATCGTCTCCTCCCACGCCCATGAGGAGCTGCGGGAGAACCTGACCCGCTACGACGCCACCCTCCGCGCAATGCTCTACATCGGCGGGCTGCTGCCTGCCCGGGAGCCGCTGAGCCGCCTGATGCAGGACGTGCTCCAGGGCACCTATGCCGACAGTCAGCCCCTGGCCCTGCGCTTCCTGCGCGGCGAGTACGACTACACCTACGACCGGCAGGGGAACATGCTGCTGCTGCATCCCGGCCTGGCCGAGCCCGAGCGGATGCCGGTGCATGCCGATCCCTGGGCGGGGATTCCCGCCATGGACGAGGAAACCCTGCGCGGCGCCATGGCCGGCATCTTCCCCGAGGAGCAGCCGCTCTTTGAGCAGATGTACGGGCTGCTGACGGGCGCCGTTCGTCCGGAGATCTCGGTGGAGGAGGCCGTGGAGGATCTGCGCATGCTGGCCAAGCAGGGCGTATCCCTGCGGGAGATGAACGAGGTGCTGGCTTCCCTGTTGACCGTGCAGCCCACGCCTGCCATGCTGGCGGGGGTGAAGCAGCTCTATCAGCGAACGCCGCGGTGGGGTACCCTGCACGCGGCCATGGTGCAGTAACGATGGCAGTATACACATTTCAGATCGAAGCATCGGCGGAGGGCCAGCGGATCGACGCATGCCTCCGCCGTTTTTTGCCGGAGCTTCCCGCGCCCGTTGTGCGGGAGGCCTTCCGCCGCCGGGACGTGAAGCTGGACGGCCGGCGGGTGAAGCCGGATGCCCGGGTATCCGCCGGGCAGACGGTGCAGATCTACTGCATGGAGCAGTCCGCCCCGCCGGTGGAGGTTATCTACGAGGACGGGGACGTGCTGCTGGTGAACAAGCGCGCCGGCGTATCCGTGGAGCCGGACGAAAAGGGCGGCGCATCCCTGACGGAGCTGGCCCTGCGCTATCTGCGCAGCAAGGATCCCGCAGCCCAGCCGCCCCGCCCCTGCCACCGTCTGGACAACCAGACCTGCGGATTGTGCCTCCTGGCCAAGAACGACCGGGCGGAGGAGATTCTCACCCGGGCCTTCCGGGAGCGCACCATGGACAAGCGCTACATCTGCCTGGTGCGGGGCATGATGAAGCCCCCCGCCGCCACCTGCCGCGCCTGGCTGGTGAAGGACGCCCAGGCCGCCCGCGTCACCGTTCTGGATCACAGCGTCCCCGGGGCCAGGCCCATCGTCACCGAATACGAAACCCTCGAGAGCGGGCCGGTCAGCCGGCTGCGGGTGCATCTGGTCACCGGGCGCACCCATCAGATTCGGGCGCACATGGCGGCCCTGGGGCATCCCCTGCTGGGGGACGACGTGTACGGCGACCGGGCCTTCAACCGGGCATCAAAGGTGCAGGGCAGGCTGATGCTCTGCGCCGCGTCCCTGACGCTGGATACCGGCGGCGAGCTGCCCCATCTGGACGGCCGCACCTTCACCGTCCCCTGCCCCTTCTGACATTGCGCACGCACGAAAGGATTGCCTATGCCTGATATCCGACTGATCGCCATGGACATGGACGGCACGCTGCTGGGAAAGGAGCGGGGCGTGATTCCCCCGGTGAACCTGCAGGCCCTGCGCGAGGCCCAGGCCCGTGGGATCCATCTGTGCCTGGCCTCCGGCCGCGCGCCGGACGATGCGGGCTTCCACGCCTTCGACGCGGGGCTGAGCATGCACATCATCGGCCTGAACGGCGGCGTGATGCTCCTGGAGCCCCTGGGCCCGGTGATCAGCAGCCGCCATATTCCTGAGACCGCCGCCCATCGGGTGTACGGGCTGATTCAGCAGGCGGGGCTGCCCTTCGCCCTGTTCAGCGACCACGACGTGGCCCTCAGCCGTCCCAGCGCCTACACCGGGCAGATGAAGGAGGTCTGGGGGACGTTCATGGACCGGGAGGGCGGACGCACCCGGGTGATGACCGATCCTGCCGCCGTGGAGCCCCGGCTGAACCGGGTGAGCAAGTTTGTCGTCACCTCCATCAGCGACCCGTCGCTGCTTCCGCCCCTGCGGGCGCAGCTCGACGCCCTCTGCCCGGAGGTGGAGGTCACCTCCAGCTGGATCGACAACATCGAGATCAACCCCCGCGGCGTGAACAAGGGCGCGGCCCTGACCGCCCTGGCGGAAGCCCTGGGCATGCCCATGGCGCAAGTAATGGCCATTGGCGACAACGACAATGACGTCTCCATGCTGGAAGCCGCCGGCATCGGCGTCGCCATGGGCAACGCCACCCCCGCCGCCCTGGAGGCCGCGGATTACGTCACCCTCCCCTGCCTGGAGAACGGCGTCGCCGCCGCCATCCGCGCGCTGGCTCTGGGGGAGGGCGTCCCCGGCGTCAGGCCCCTGAAGTAAGCGTCCCAAGCCGGAATACAGGCCGTTCCCCCTGCGGGAGCGGCCTGTTCGCGTGTTCGGGGAGCAGTTCGACCGGGGGCGCCTCCGCCGTTTCCGCATCCGGCCCGCCTTCCCGCTACTCCATCAGCATCCGCCGCAGATCCCCTGCCTGGTCGAACAGCGCCATGGCCTGCCGCTTCATTTCCGCGGACAGGGCGGTGGCGTCCTTCGTCTGCTCCAGCGCGGCCTGCCGGGTCTGCCAGTCCTGCGCGATGGTCAGCAGCGCCTCCACCAGCGGCGGGTAGGGCATGGCGAAGCGTTCCCGGGCCGTCTGCGCCCACAGGGCCATGCTCTCCCCGAGGGAGGCCACGGTGGCCCGGGCCGCGTCGGCCATGACCTCCCCCGCGTCCAGGGCGATGGCCGTATCCCGCAGCAGCGTCGCCGTCTGCCCGGGCAGGTACAGCCCGGCTTCCGCCACGTCCAGCTGCCCCGCCATGCCCGACAGCCGCAGCGTCAGCGCAGGACACTGCCACTCGTGCAGATAGGTGTCCACCTGCTGCATGGTGGTCAGCCGTTCCCGCACGGCGGTGGCGTCCTCCCGGCTGCCGTAGCAGGCGATGAACACCCGCCATTTGCCCTCGTCCTCCGCCACATAGCCCGGCGCGCCCCGGTCTGCATAGGCGTTCACGCGGCCCTCGGCGGCCTCCCGGGTGGAGTAGACCCCCGTCTGGATGGCATACCACACCTCCTGGGGCAGCGATACCTCCCGGGCGGTCACCGTCTCGTCAAAGGCGGCGGTCACCGGCGTGGCGGTGGGCGCGGGAAGGGGCGTGGCCGTGATGCTCCTCCGTCCCGTGAAGTGGGAGGCTACTCCCGCCAGCACAACCATCGCCGTCAGAAACAGCAGCAGCCTGCGCAGCATGGCTTGTCCCCGATCCCGCCTGTAGCGCCTCTTCGGCCCGCGGCTCATGCGCATCCCCTCGCTTTCGTGCAAGGCTATGTCCGGCCGAGGGCATTCATGCGCGATAATTTCCAGGTGACGGAATGCGACAGAATATGCTATACTATGCTTAGCCACCACTTGCCTGTTGAATCGTAAGGAGACGTGAAGCAGCCATGAGATACCATATCGACACCATTCCCCTGTGGGACGCCATGAAGCTGGACGGCGAGTGCCTGCTGTGCGCCCTGGAGCGCAAGACCGAGCTGGGCGAAGCGGAACGCTACCTGGGCGCGTCGGTGATGGAGCCGGACGTGCGCGTGCAGGTCAATGACAAGGGCTTCTGCCGGCATCATCAGGCGATGCTCTTTGTGGGCGAGAACCGTCTGGGTCACGCGCTGATGCTGGAGAGCCACATGATCGAAACCCGCGACCGGGTGAAGAAGCCCTTCCGCGAGCTGCAGAAGGCCGCCCATGCCTACGCCGACGCATCCCTGATGGACCGCGTGACCAGCAAGGGGCAGGCCGCCCGCCGCAAGCTGACCGAGCAGGCCGGCGAGCTGGCCAAGCTGTCCCACACGTGCATCATGTGCGACAGCATCGCCGAGAATATGGCCCGTTATCGCCGCACCTTCTTCCACCTGTACAAGACGGACACGGAATTCCGTCAGGCCTTCGGCGCCGGCAAGGGCCTGTGTCTGCCCCACGCCGCCCAGCTGCTGGAGGAAGCGCCCGAAAAGCTCTCCCCCAAGGAGCTGACCGACTTTGTGGACACCCTGTGCGACCTGGAAACCCGCAACCTGGACAGGATGCAGGAGGATATTTCCTGGTTCATCAAGAAGTACGACTACCGCTTCGGCGACGAGCCCTGGAAAAACAGCCGGGACGCGGTGGAGCGGACGATCAACAAGCTGCGGGGCTGGTGCGTGGGCAAGGAGCCCAACCCCGAGGAAAAGCCCGGCTTCTGACGCGGCGACTTATCCAAAAGGGGCCATGCCATCCCATCGGACGGCATGGCCCTGCCGGCGTGATCTGATGATTCATCCCAAGGTCAGCGGAGGCCATGCGCCTCCGTTTTTCTGTTCCGGCGCAGCAATCCGCCGGAGTCCGCTCAGTTGACGGCGGGCGCGGTTTCCGGGTCGAACTTCTCCAGCTGAATCCCGGCCTCGGCGAAGATCTGCAGGGAGAATTCATCCGGGTAGCCCTCCTGGTACACCACCCGCCGGATGCCCGCGTTGATGATCATCTTCGCGCAGACGCTGCAGGGCTGATGCGTGCAGTACAGCGTGGCGCCGTCGATGGACACGCCCAGCTTCGCCGCCTGGATGATGGCGTTCTGCTCGGCATGGATGGCGTAGCACAATTCCGCCCGGGTGCCCGACTGAATGCCCAGGTTGCGGCGCATGCATTCGCCCCGCTCCCGGCAGGTGCGCAGCCCCGCCGGCGCGCCGTTGTAGCCGGTGGTCATGATGCGCTTGTCCTTGACGATGACGCACCCGATGCTCCGCCCGGGCACAAAGCAGCTGGTCCATCCGGCGATGACGTGCGCCATCTCCATGAACCGGGAATCCCATTTATCCATCTATCCGCACCGCCTTTTCCGGCAATTTTCTTCCATTATAGCGGTTCGCGGCAGGCGTGTCAACCGCGGCCGTGGCGGACAGGCAATTCCGGCGGATCCGGCGCATATCCTCCTGCAAGCGCAAGGAGGTGTCCGCCATGGCCCGGAGCCTGAAGCAGCAGGCGATGATCCTCACCCTGGGCAACGGGTTGACCCGGGGGCTGGGCTTTGCCCTGCATCTGATCTTCGCCCGGCTGATGGGCGCGGAGGCGCTGGGCGTGATGGAAATGGCGCATTCCGTGAGCATGCTGGCCCTGACCCCCGTGACCGCCGGCACCACCGCCGCCATGAGCCGCGTCACCGCCCGGCATCCGGCGGTGGATCAGCCCAACGTGCTGCGGGCGGGCCTCAGGCTGAACAGACGCATCGCATCTGTCACCATGCCGGCGCTGCTGGTATGCTCGCCGCTGCTGGCCTGGCTGCTGGGGGATACGCGGACGCTCCCGGCGATCCTGGCGGGGATTCCGGCCATATGGCTGCTGGGGCAGTGCAGCGTGTACAGCGGCTACTGCTGCGGGCGGCAGGATACCCTCACCCCCGCGCTGAACGAGTGCGCCGAGCAGACGGTGCGCTTCCTGCTGTCCGCGGCGCTGCTGTGGTGGCTGGGCGGACGGAGCGTGGCCCTGTCCGCAGCCCTGCCCGAGGCGGCGGAATTCGCGGCAGCCTGCCTGGCGCTGCTGATGCTGCGGCGCGCCGTGCGCCTTCCCCGGAGCCTCGCCCGGCCCAGCCCTGCGCTGATGAAGGAGCTGTTCCGCCTGAGCGCGCCCATGGTGGTATCCCGGCTGTGCCTGACCGGCATGCGCACCCTCAACGCCGTGCTGCTGCCCATGTGCCTGCGCCGCTCCGGGCTGTCGGCCTCCGCCGCCACGGCCCAGTTCGGGCTGATGAACGGCATGGCCATGCCGCTGATGATGCTCCCCGGGATTGTCACCGGGGCGGTGTGCACCGTGGCCACGCCCGCGGTTTCCCGGCTGGAGCAGCAGCCCCGACGCCTGCGCCGGGTGATGGGACAGCTGCTGCTGGCGGCGGCGGGCATCGGCGCGGCGGCGGCGGCGGCGCTGTGGCTGGGCGCGGAGGTCATCAGCCTGAGGCTGTACGATCAGCCCGCCCTGACGGCGCTGGTGCGGTTCCTGTGCCCCATGGCCGCGCTGCTCTCCCTGCAGCAGGTCACCGGCGGGATGATCGCGGGGCTGGGGCTGCAGCGGCGATCGCTGACGGGGACCATCGCGTCCTCCGCCGTGACGCTGCTGCTGACGGCGCTGCTCTCTCCCCTGCCCGGGCTTCGGCTCTTCGGGGCGGCCATGGCGTCCATGGCGGGGCAGACCGTCGCGCTGCTGTGGAACGGCGGGATTCTCCTGCGCCGTCTGCGCGTTCTGTCCGCCGAAGCAAAATAATCTGCAATTTCTTTCGAAAACCCCTTGACATTCCCCTGGAAATCGTGTAATATATATCTCGTCGCCGCACGGCGATGGATGACGCGGGGTAGAGCAGTTTGGTAGCTCGTCGGGCTCATAACCCGGAGGTCGTGGGTTCAAGTCCCACCCCCGCAACCATGTGGCTCAGTAGCTCAGTTGGCCAGAGCATTCGGTTCATACCCGGAGTGTCATAGGTTCGAATCCTATCTGAGCCACCACAAAGACCTGCAATCAGATGATTGCAGGTCTTTTCCTTTTACGCGCATCGCCGGCTGGAAAACGGGCGTCCTCCGCCTGCCCCTCCCCGCCTTCCGCTTCAGGCATCCCCTGTCCGCGCACCCCGGACACGCCAAAGGGCCGGACATTTCTGCCCGGCCCCCTTGACTGTGTGTGCGATTACTTCTGCGCGAAGTGGAAGTACTTCCTGGCGTTCTCGTAGCTCACGCCGCGGACGATGTCGCCCAGCAGGTCGTAGTCCTGCGGGAAGCGGCCGTCCTCCACCCATTCGCCCAGCAGGCGGCACAGGATCCGGCGGAAGTACTCATGCCGGGGATAGGACAGGAAGGAACGGCTGTCGGTCAGCATGCCCACGAAGCCCGCCAGGT
>JBJEYH010000246.1:0-3398 GCA_051886675.1 Aristaeellaceae bacterium | reverse complement strand
CAACCTGTCCGAGCTGCAGCCCACCGTGTCCCTGCCCCACCTGCCCAGCAACACCAAGACCGTCAGCGAGGTGAAGGGCCTGCCCATCGACCAGGTGGTCATCGGCTCCTGCACCAACGGCCGCATCAGCGACATGCGCGTCGCCGCCGAAATCCTCAAGGGCCGCAAGGTGGCCGAGGGCGTGCGGTGCATCGTGATCCCCGCCACGCAGCAGGTGTACATGGACTGCATCAGCGAGGGTCTGACGCAGATCTTCATCGAGGCGGGCTGCGCGGTATCCACGCCCACCTGCGGGCCGTGCCTTGGCGGGCATATGGGCTGCATGTGCGAGGGCGAGCGCGCCGTCGCCACCACCAACCGCAACTTTGTGGGCCGCATGGGCCATGTGAAGAGCGAGGTCATCCTGGCCAGCCCGGCAGTGGCCGCCGCATCCGCCGTAATGGGCTGCGTGGCCTGCCCCTGCGATCTGAAGGAGGCTGAGTAACATGGTCACCGGCAAGGTTTTCAAATACGGCGACAACGTGGACACGGACGTGATCATCCCCGCCCGCTACCTCAACGCCCCCTCCCCCGAGGAGCTGGCGAAGCACTGCATGGAGGATATTGACGCGTCCTTCGCCACCACCGTCCAGCCCGGGGACATCATGGTGGGCGGCGCGAACTTCGGCTGCGGCTCCTCCCGTGAGCACGCGCCCATCGCCATCCGCGCCTGCGGCGTGCGCTGCGTCATCGCGGCCAGCTTCGCCCGGATTTTCTACCGCAACAGCATCAACATCGGCTTCCCGATCCTGGAGTGCCCCGAGGCCGCCGCGGCCATCCGCAATGGCGACACGGTGTCCGTGGACTTCGCCTCCGGCGTGATCCGCGACGATACCACCGGCGAAACCTTCCAGGCGGCGGCGTTCCCGCCCTTTATCCAGAAGATTATCGAGCATGACGGCCTGCTGCCCTACCTGAAGGCCCGTCAGGATGCGGAGGACAAGTAACATGACGTACAACATTGCCCTGCTGCGGGGCGACGGCATCGGCCCGGAAATTGTGGACAGCGCGGTGCGGGTGCTGGAGAAGATCGGCGAAAAGTTCGGCCACGAGTTCCGCTTCACCCCCTACCTGATCGGCGGCGCGGCCATCGACGCCACCGGCGTTCCCCTGCCCCAGGAAACCACCGACGGCTGCCTTGCCTCCGACAGCGTGCTGCTGGGCGCGGTGGGCGGCCCCAAGTGGGACAATCAGCCCGCGAACCTGCGCCCCGAGAAGGGCCTGCTGGGCATCCGCGCGGCGATGGGCCTGTACACGAACCTGCGCCCGGCGAAGCTGTACCCCGCGCTGAAGGAGGAATGCCCCCTGCGCGCGGACATTGTGGCCCAGGGCTTCGACCTGATGATGGTGCGTGAGCTGACCGGCGGCATCTACTTTGGCGAGCGCGGCCGCAGGGAGGGCAAGTACGGCCCCGAGGCCTACGACACGGAGGCCTACTCGGTGATGGAGATCGAGCGCATCGCCCGGGCGGCCTTCGACGCGGCCCGGAAGCGCCGCGGGAACGTGATTTCCATCGACAAGGCCAACGTGCTGGAGACCAGCCGCCTGTGGCGCGCCACCGTCCACCGCATCGCGGAGGAGTATCCCGACGTGACCTGCACGGACATGCTGGTGGACAACGCTGCCATGCAGCTGGTGCGCCGCCCCAGCCAGTTCGACGTGGTGGTGACGAGCAACATGTTCGGCGACATCCTGTCCGATGAGGCCAGCCAGATCACCGGCTCCATCGGCATGCTGCCCTCCGCGTCCCTGGGCGCGACCAGGCGCGGCCTGTACGAGCCCATCCACGGCTCCGCCCCGGATATCGCCGGCCAGAACAAGGCCAACCCCATCGCCACGATCCTCTCCGCCGCCATGATGCTGCGCTACGCCTTCGACCTGGCGGATGAAGCCGACTGCATCGAGGCCGCCGTCGACAAGGCCCTCAACGACGGTCTGCGCACCGCCGATATCGTGGGCAGCACCGGCGTCGAGCCCCTGACCTGCACCGCCATGACCGACGAGATCATTGCAAGGTTGTAAAACGGACGAGGGAAGGGGCGCTGCCCCTTCACCCCGCCAGAGGGCTGCATAGCCCTCTGGACTCCCATTCTCACGAATGGGCTGGGGGCCCTTCGGTCGTTCTTGCGCGCGTGTGGAAGTGTACTGCCACTTGCGCGAAGGCCCGGCGCACGGAAGGTGCGCCGGGCTTGCGGGGGTCACGGCGCATAACGGATGCGCCGCGACGCGTAACCTGGGGGCTTGGGGGCACTGCCCCCAAGCCCCCGCGGGGAGCCCGAGGGGCCGATGGCCCCTCGGAAGCCGCATGCTGCGCGTCGCGCCGCGCCCTTTGCGCGGCGTGACCCCCGCAAGCGCGGCTCGCCCTCCGCGAGCCGCGCCTCCTGCCCCCTCCACCAAAAGGGGAGTCCAGAGGGCCATGCGGCCCTCTGGCAGGGTGCAGGGGCAGCGCCCCTGCCGTTCCCCCTATCAACACATACGAGGACTGTCTATGTATCGTGAAACATCGAAGCTGCTGCTTTACTCCAACCTGGGAGAGGACAGCATCCTGCTGAAGCTGGCGGGGATCTTCTGCGACTGGGAGCATCACGCCTGCGACAGGAGCGAGCTGATCGGCAGGATTTACGCCCAGGTGAAGCGTCTGCTGGACGTGGCGACCCTCTACGGGTTCGACAACAACCTGTGGCACAACTACCTGACCTTCCTGCTGATGACCAACGAGAACTCCTTCACCCTCACCAGCGAGCGGGTAGGCGCCAGCGATGGCAGCGTCAATCACTTTGCCCGGGCGGACTTCGGCATCTTCAAGCGCCTGTTCGACTTCGATTTCGCGCCCATCGAGCAGGATCTGGGCATCGACTGCTTCACCGTCCTGTCCCACTACAGGGCCATCCCCAAGAAGGCGCAGATGTACTACCGCGCCGTGTCCGAGCAGGTGCGCGCCCTGGCCCTGGCCATCGACAGCGCCCCGGACGAGGACGCGGTCTTTACCCTGATGACCGACTACTACCGGGATCACGGCGTGGGCATGTTCGGGCTGAACCGGGCCTTCCGCATCCAGCCCGAGGGCGACGGCGTAGCCTTCGAGGCCATCAACAACATCGACGCCGTGATCCTCGACGATCTCATCGGCTACGAGGCCCAGAAGAAGGAGCTCCGCCAGAACACCGAGGCCTTCGTGCAGGGCCGGGGATGCAACAACATGCTCCTCTACGGCGACGCGGGCACCGGCAAATCCACCTCCGTCAAGGCGATCCTCAACGAGTATTACGACCAGGGCCTGCGGATGATCGAGATCTACAAGCATCAGTTCGGCCTGCTGTCGAAGGTCATCGCCCGGGTGAAGAACCGCAACTACCGCT
>JBJEYH010000245.1:0-15563 GCA_051886675.1 Aristaeellaceae bacterium | reverse complement strand
CAAGCGCGCCCGTGCCATCGCGCTGCTGCCCTTCACGGTGGACTAATCGCATAGCATAACAGGAGAGTGGCCTTCGGGCCGCTCTTTTGTTTTTGGCGGGAAGATGAGTCTGGCGGGAGGCTTGATGGATGGGGGTAAGGCGTGCGGAGGGATGGGCGTTGCTCCCCATGGATTGGCCGACGGGAATGACGGGGTGGCGAATGCGGGAGGAGCCATCTGTGGGACGGGCTGACGGCAGGATGCGCCGCCCGTGACGATCCTTCCTCCAAGCCTCAGGAGGGGCCGCGCACGCCCTTAAAACAGCATGGCCGACCATGGTGACAGGATGCCTGACGGCGGGAGGAGTCCCTGCAGAACGAGCTGACGGCAGGATGCGCCGCCCGGACGATCCTTCCTCCAAGCCTCAGGACGGGCCGTGCATGCCCTTAAAACAGCATGGCCGACGTTGTTGACAAGGCAGCCAACGGATGAACAGGCCACCTGCGGGACGGGATGACGGCAGGATGCGCCGCCCGTGACGATCCTTCCTCCAAGTCTCAGGAAGGGCCGCGTATGCCCTTAAAACAGCATAGCCGGCGTTGTTGACAAGGCAGCCAACGGATGAACAGGCCACCTGCGGGACAGGCTGACGGCAGGGTGCGCCGCCCGGACGATCCTTCCTCCAAGCCTCAGGCTGCGCCGACCATCCCGCTCCTTCCCCATCGCCACCTGCAGTGGGCCGCGACTGCCCCCGACGCTCCCCCAGCGGCAGTCGCCCGCACGAAAACGCCCGGTCTGTCAGACGCGACAGGCCGGGCATGCTGCGTTCAGGGGATCCTTCGCTGGGCGTCGGGAGAATCCCGCGGGCATGGCGCCCGCATGCAAGCCGGGGCAAAGAAAATCGTGGCTCCCGGCAGGATTGCCGCCGGGAACCACGATCATCGTATGGGGATTCAGCAGGTTGGTCGCGTGTCAGTCCATCTCGCTCAGGGACGTGCAGCCGCTGAACGCACGGGCCCCGATCACTTCCACCGTATCGGGCAGGGTGATCTTCTGCAGGGTCGTGTTGTTCATGAACGCCTCGGCGCCGATCTCCTTGATGGGCAGATCGTCGATGGTGTCCGGGACAACCACCGTCGCGTCGCTGCCCTGATAGCCCTTGATCACGATGCCCGTGCCGTCCTCCGTCAGCGCGTAGACCAGCTCATCGTACATCAGATCCCGATACTCGAAGGTCAGGCTCACGGGGTCAGAGTACAGGGTGGAGTATACCTTCTCTCCTACTTCATTTATGTAGTAGGCGCGGACACGGAACAGGTAGGTCGTATCGGGAACGAAGCCGGAGATGAACATGGAGCAGTCGACGGTTTCGCTTATGATGGTGTACTCCTCGGCGGTTTCCGCACGCATGCTCACCTCGTAGCCTTCCGCGCCCGCAACCGCCTGCCAGATAAACTCCACATCATTAATCAACTGTTCGATGCTGACCACCACAGGCGCAGGCAGCGAATTGTTGGGCTGGATCGTCACGGGATCCGTGGCGTAGGCCTGGCTCAGCTCCTCGCCATCCACGGAGGCCTTGTACCACAGGTAGAAGGTGCCGTAATCAGCGAAGGTGTACTCGACAACCCACTCCTTGCAGGAGTCGTAGGTGGTG
Source organism: Aristaeellaceae bacterium (assembly GCA_051886675.1). Taxonomy (GTDB): domain Bacteria; phylum Bacillota; class Clostridia; order Christensenellales; family Aristaeellaceae; genus UBA11524. Next base: position 13,927 of record JBJEYH010000245.1, on the reverse strand, counting down.
ATTTCAGCCTCCTCCGCGCTCCAGGTGTACAGCAGATCCTCGTCCAGGTACATGTACAGGTACTGCTGATTCAGGTTCGTCGTGGCATGGATGGCCAGAGGCACGCCCTGGAGACCATCCTCGTACCACACCTCAAGCACCGCGGGACGCTCGATGTCCACACCGTTGGGGGCGTAGGCCTGGCTCAGCTCCACGCCGTCCACGGAGGCCTTGTACCACAGGTTGTAGCGGCCGGGATCGCTGAAGGTGTATTCGACGGTCCATTCCTTGCAGGTGGCGTAGGTGGTGATTTCAGCCTCCTCCGCGCTCCAGGTGCCCAGCAGATCGTCGCCCAGGTACATGTACAGGTACTGCTGATCCAGGTTGGTGGTGGCGTGAATCATCAGGGGCTTGTTCTCGATGCCGGGCTCATACCACACGTCGATCACCGCGGGACGCTCGATGTCCACGCCGTTGGGCGCGTAGGCCTGGCTGAGGGTGCTGCCGTCCACGGAGGCCTTGTACCACAGGTTGTAGCGGCCGGGATCGGAGAAGGTGTAGCTGACGGCCCATTCCTTGCAGGTGGAATAGGTGGTGATTTCAGCCTCCTCCGCGCTCCAGGTGCCCAGCAGATCGTCGCCCAGGTACATGTACAGGTACTGCTGATCCAGGTTGGTGGTGGCGTGAATCATCAGGGGCTTGTTCTCGATGCCGGGCTCATACCACACGTCGATCACCGCGGGACGCTCGATGTCCACGCCGTTGGGCGCGTAGGCCTGGCTGAGGGTGCTGCCGTCCACGGAGGCCTTGTACCACAGGTTGTAGCGGCCGGGATCGGAGAAGGTGTAGCTGACGGCCCATTCCTTGCAGGTGGCGTAGGTGGTGATTTCGGCCTCGTCCGCGCTCCAGGAGCCCAGCAGATCATCGCCCAGGTACATGTACAGGTACTGCTGATCCAGATTCGTCGTGACGTGGATCATCAGGGGCTTGTTCTCGATGCCCGGCTCATACCACACGTCCAGGAGGGCGGGACGCTCGATGGTCACGGACTCGGTGTAGGAATCGCTCATCTCGACGCCGTCGGCGGACGCCTGATACGTCAGGTTGTAGTTGCCCGGATACTCGAAGGTGTAGCTGACGTGCCATTCCTTGCAGCTCTCGTAGGTGTTGATGGTCGCCTCGGAGGCCTGCCAGCTGGTCAGCAGCGTATCGCCCTGGTAGAGGTAGAGCACCTGCGCGTCCAGATCGGTGGTCACGTGGATCATCAGGGGCGTCGCCTCGATGCCCTTGTCGTACCACACGCCGATGATGCGGGAGGCCGTGGTTTCAGGGGTTTCCTCAGGCTCTTCGGTTTCCTCGCCGGGGGTGCGGGTGCCGCTGATGTAGTGGGTGTAGGAGCCCTCCACATAGCTCGCGGAAAGCAGGCTGTAGGTCGACGAGTTGTCGCCGAACCACGCCATATAGTCGGAGCCGATGGCTTCGCTGCCGGTGTAGTAGAAGCGGAAGCTCCCCTGGGACGCGGGCAGCGCGGCCAGCAGCGCGGGCAGCTCATCCAGGGAGGAGAAGGCGCCGTCCGACGCGTTCAGCGCGTAGTTGAAGCGGTCGGTGGTGGCGGTGGGCACGCGGTCGGCGATGGTATGATCGCGGGTGATCAGCGCCGTGGACATGCCGAAATAGTAGCGGTCCGTGGAATCCTCATCCCAGGTGACGTCCACATGCACCCAGTCGCCGTCCAGCTTGACCATGTTCCAGGCATGGTTGCCGCCGGTGACGTAGACGTTCTCCACACCCGCTTCGGTCAGCAGCATCTGGTAGGCCTGCGCGAAGCTCTGGCACACGCCCGTGCCGTCCAGCAGCACGCCGGCGGGATCATACCGGGTCAGGGAATCGTCGTAGGTGGCGTTGCTGCACAGCCAGTCGTGCAGGGCAAGGGCCTTGGCGTAATCGCTCATGCCCTCGCTGGTGCAGGAGGACACAACCTCGGTCACCTTGGCGGTCAGCTCGTCATTGGAGGTCTCGAAGGCATGAGACTGGAAGGTCAGGCTGTCGCCGTTGGCGTCGGTGATGCGGAACTGCAGCATGTAGCGCCCTTCCTCCGGAATCACGAAGGTATAGGTGCTGCTGCTGGTGGTCAGGCTGCTGCCCGACACGGAAGAGTAGATGTTGCCCGTATCGTCCAGGGACTGCATGAACAGGCAGTAGTAGAAGGTGTAGGGTTCCTCGCCGCCCTGGGCGGTCACTTCCCACACGGACTCCTTGCCCACCTCCAGCATGACGCTGTTCAGCGTCACGTAGGCGACGGTCAGGTCATCCGTCAGCGCGTAGGTTGCCGTCGCGCTGCGGTCAATGACGCCGCCCACATAGGTGACCGTCGACCCGAAGCCCGTGAACTCACGGGACGCGGCGGACGCATCGTCCTCCCCGGCAGGCTCGTCGGAAGACTCTTCGGAAGACTCTTCGGCAGGCTCGTCGGACGCGGCCGGCTCTTCCTCGGGAAGGGTCACGACCAGCGCCACGTCGTACAGCGTCAGCTCCGACAGGTCGAAGGACAACCGGTCGTCGCTCACGCGAAGGTCGGCTTTCATTTCCTCCGCGCTGTCGCCCCTGCTGTCCGCGGCGTCAAAGCGGAACACATACGCCTTCACCGTGCCACCCGGATAGGCGTCCAGCAGCCTGGCAAGGCCCAGGTTGTCCATGCGCACCTGCGCCGTGCCGTTCAGCGGCGCATCGGCGGTGAAACGGTAGAACGCATGCTGCACCACGACGGACGCGTCATCCGCCAGGCCCAGCTTCTGCTCCACCGCCTGCGCCAGCTTCTCGTTTTCCTCGGCCGTCACGCGCAGGGTCGTCCCCGCGTCCACCACGCCCGCGGCAGCGCTGACCTGGATGCTCACCTGGTCAATCACGCAGCTCTGCTCGAAGGGCTCGGCAGGCGCTTCGGTGGGCTCTTCGGCGGGTTCCTCAGAGGACTCCGCGGCGGGCTCTTCAGAGGGCTCCGCGGCGGGTTCCCCGGCGGGCTCCTCGGAGGGCGCAGCCGTGGGCTCCTCAGCGGACTCCTCAGCAGGGGCCTCGGTGGGCTCCTCGGTGGGCTCCTCAGCGGGCGCAGCCGTGGGCTCTTCGGTGGGAGCCTCGGTGGGCGCAGCCGTGGGCTCCTCGGTGGGGGCCTCGGTAGGCGCAGCCGTGGGCTCCTCGGTAGGGGCCTCGGTGGGCGCAGCCGTCGGCGCGGCAGTGGGTGCCTCCGTCGGATCGGTTACGGTGCTGTCAGAACTTTCCACCATGTTCTCTTCTTCCGCGATGGCCATGACAGCGGTCAGGTTTTCCATTCCGCAGCAGGCGAACATCGAGAAGACCAGCAGCCAGGCTACAAGTTTTTTCCAGATGCCCTTCATTGACCTATACCCTCCCGGATGACAGATTACGACAGTATTGTAGAGATATTCTACACAAGCTTTCCAATATCCTGCAATTTTATGCCGCGAAGCAGCAGTTCATTATTTTTTCTGAGAGAAGGAAACACCCAGCCCAGGCCCACGTTGGTGAAGGCCTGCGTCAGCAGGGAGGCCAGCGCCGCGCCCATGGCGCCGCAGCGGGGGATCAGCAGCAGGTTGAGGGAGATGTTCATCAGCGCGCCGAGCAGGTTCACCAGGCACAGCAGCCGCTGCTGGCCCTCGGCGTAGATCCAGATCATCCGCGCCGAGCCGATGCAGGAGAACGCCGTATACCACACCAGCGCCTGCAGGACGCCCACCGCAGGGCTGTAGGCGCTGCCGTACATGATGGTCACGATGGGCTTCGCCAGGAGCGTGATGACCACGCTCTGGATGAGCGCCAGGTAGAACACGATGGCATACAGCCGGGCCAGCTGCCTTTCGTAGGAGGGGGGATCCCGGTGGCGGGCCGCGAGGATCGCCGGGCGGAAGGAATCAATGATCGCCACGAAGACGAAATCCGTCAGGTTCGCGCAGACCACCGCCGCCGAGTAGAAGCCGACCTGGGTCTCCCCCAGCATGGACATGAGCATGATGCGGTCGGTCTGGCCCAGGAGCGTGACCATCATGCTGGAGAGCATGTAGAACCGGCTGTGCCGCAGGAGCGTGAGGCAGCGCTTCCGGGAAACCCGCAGCCGCCTGCCCTTCAGATGCCTGTAGGCGATCAGCAGCCCCAGGGCGATGAGCGTGTACTCGATCCCCTTGGACAGGGCGTAGAGCAGCATGTTCCGCCCGAGCATCAGCACCAGCAGCTGATAGACCGACATCACCGCGTAGGCGATGAGCGTGAACACCGCCATGTACTTGGACAGGAGCCTGGCCTGGAACCAGTACTGCAGAAGCTCCGCGCTCTGCGCCAGCAGCGACAGGCTGTACAGCGCGCACACCCAGATGGCCAGCGGATCCTCCGGCAGGGTCACCCGGGCGAAGACGATGATGCCGATGATGCACAGCGTGCTGGAGAGCATCGACGATACCATGGCCGAGCCGAGGATCTCGCCCTCGTCCTGGGGGGAGGAGAGCAGCTCGCCCACCAGCGTGGAGGTCAGCCCCAGCTGGGCCAGCGGCGTCACGAACAGCGTCAGCGACGAGGCGTAGCTGATCACGCCGTAATTCTGCGGGCCGAACAGCCGCGCCGTGAGCATCATGATGATCAGCCCCAGCACGGCCTGGATCCCCTTGCAGACGATGATCCAGGAGGCGTTCCTGGCGATCCTGTTATGCATGAGGTCTTTCAGCATGGGCTTCACCTGTGCTCGGTTCCGGCGACCAGCCGCCTGTACAGCCCCGGCGACAGGCAGAAGACCATCGCCTGCGCCTTCTTCAGCCAGGGAAGCCGCCGGCATCTGAGCACCGCGCCCAGATTCCGCCAGGCCTCCCGGCGAAGGCGGGCGAGCAGATCCCCGGGGCATTGCTGGCCGCTCCGGGCGTAGGCCGTGTAGATGCTGATGTGCGCAAAGGCATAATCCGCCCGGGCCACATGGATCAGGTGCGGGAAGCGCTCCTGGAAGAAGCGCACCTGTTCGGCGGCCACGTCCATGGGGGCGAGGGTGATATGCACCGTGCGCGAGACGCTCTTGGGCCGCTGGACGTAGTGGTACAGGGGCCGGGAGGAATAGGCCACCCGCCTGCAGGCAGCCACCATCCGGTACATCAGGGCGTAGTCCTCGCAGATGCGCACCTCCGGGAAGCGCATATCCCCCATGGCCGCTCGCCGGATGAGCGCCGGACAGAACGATACGTGCAGCGTGCGGTAGCTGTTCAGCTCCACGAGGGCCTCCTCGGTGTTCCAGCAGCAGCGCAGGGGCTTGTTCATGCGGCAGTAGCGCTGACCGTCCAGCTTTTCCACCAGCATTTCCCCCACGGCCATGTCGGCGTCGAACTCCTCGGCCAGCGCGGCCAGATGCTCGTAGGTGTCCGGCTCCAGATAATCGTCCGAGTCGATGAAGGACAGGTAGTCCCCCGTGCTGACCGACAGCCCCCGGTTGCGGGCCACGGCAATGCCGCCGTTCTCCTGGTGGATCGTGCGCACCAGGCCCTCGTGGGCGCTGGCCAGCTCGTCGCAGATGGCGCCGCTGTCATCGGTGGAGCCGTCGTCCACCAGGATGATCTCCCAGGGCTTCAGCGTCTGGGACAGGATGGAATCCACGCATGCCCGCACATAGCTGCGCGTGTTGTACACGGGAATGATCACGCTGATTTTCATCATCAGTACCACCTGCTGAATATAGTCTGATAGGGCAGGACGTTGTTGCTGTTCTGCACGCCGACGGTATAGGTGGCGTAGGCGAAGTAGAACAGCATGACGATGGCCATGATCAGCTTGCGGTTGCGGTCGTTCATGGGGAGATTGTCCATGGCGCCGGGCAGGGCGATCACCGAGGGCAGCCCGAACATCCACAACAGGCGCAGGATCAGCACCACCTTGCCGCTGAGCATCACCATCACGCAGGCGAGCAGCTGCAGGTTGTAGTACAGCTGATACTGCTCATCCTCGCGGTAGCAGATGCTCATGAACACCATCAGCACCAGGTTGATGGCCAGCATGACCATGGCGGTCTCGCCGGTGTCGAAGACCGAGAGCAGATAGATCGCGTACTGCGTGCGGGAAATGATCCAGCGCATCAGAAGGGCCAGGGCCTGTCCGCCCAGGGCCACGACCGCCAGCACCGTCAGCGACGCCGCGGGCCGGATGCGGATGCGTCCCGCCCAGTACATGATCACGAACAGCGCGCAGGACTTGTGGAACATCGCCGCCAGCAGCACGCACACAAGAAACGGCCACAGCTGCCGCCGCTGGATGAAGCGCAGCGAATACAGAAGAATCGCGCAGCCCACCAGCTGCCGCATGGCGTTGAAGAACACAAAGCAGTAGCACATCCCCGTCAGCAGGAAGATGCTCAGCAGCGGATGGGCGGAATCCTCCATGATCTGCCCGTACACCAGGGCGTAGAAGAGCACCGCGCACACGGCGAACACCCAGAAGGAATCCCCGTGCAGCGCGGCCACCACCACGTTGAGCAGATGATACAGCGGCTCCATCTTCGAGTAGCCCGAGGAGGCCTGCTGCTGGACGTTCTCGAAATAGGCCACGTACGTGCGCAGATAATCCTCGCCCACGTCGTAGCGCAGCGCCGCCACCAGAATCATCGGCAGCGCGGAGAGCATCACCGTGATCCACCGGTGCTTCTGCAGGTAGGAGGCCTGCAGGCATGCCCCCGCCGCCAGCATCGACGCAAGGCAGGCCGTCCAGTATACGATCATACGTCATTTCCCCACAATGCTTCGTAGCGCGCAGCCATCCGGAGCGCGCCCGCCCGGGCGTCAAAGCGCATGGCGGCCTCTGGCAGCTCGCGGCGTCCGGGCCCTTCGGCGCGGAGCTGCAGCAGCCGCTGCGCCCAGGCCTGCTCGCTGTCCGGGCCGATGGGCAGGAATTCCGCCCCATCGCCCAGGCTGGTCTCGGCGGATACCGTGTCGGAAAACAGGCAGGGCAGCCCCGCGCACTGGGCCTCGATGCCCGTCAGCGGCAGCGCCTCGTACAGCGAGGGCATCACGAACACGTCCATCGCCTGATAGCAGGGCGCGCAGTCGCCCACCACGCCCATGAAGCGCACGTCCGCCTCCAGCCCCAGCGCCCGGGCCTGCGCCCTGGTCCGCGCCATCAGCGCGCCGTCCCCCAGCAGCAGCAGCGCCGCCTCCGGACACTGATCCTTCACCAGGCGGAACACCCGCAGCAGATAGCCGTGATTCTTCTCCGGACAGAACCGCCCCACGTGGCCCACCACAAAACGCCCCTCCAGCCCCAGCGTCCGCCGCGCCTGATCCCGCCCCTGCGCGCAGAAGCGGAACCTGTCCACGTCGATCCCGTTGGGAACGGTCTCGAAGGGCTGACGCCGGAACTGGTATTCCCCCGCCGGCCCCGAGCAGGCAAGGCGGATGGTGGCATGAATGGGCGAAAAATGAAACAGGATATGCTTGACGTATCCCTTCAGCGTGTTGGGATGCCCCGGGCAGTGGCTGTGCAGGATCCTGTGCGCCACCCCGTGACGCGCCGCCGCGCCCAGGTAAAGGTACGCCGTGCTGCCAAGATGCCCGTGGACGATCCGGTATTCCCCGCGGGCGAACACCTCGTCCAGCGCCCGCAGATAGCGCGGCAGATGGAAATCATCCATCAGCGAGGTGTGGTACACATGCCCGCCCAGGGCCTCGATCTCGTCCTCGAAATAGCCCCGCCGCGCGTGATGCACCAGGAAGTCGAACTGAATCCGCGACCGGTCCATGTGCCGGTAGAGGTTCATGATGTAGTTTTCCATTCCGCCCATGTCCATCACGGAGACAACCTGCAGCACGCGAATCATTTTCTCAGCAGCCTCCTGTAGCACCACGACCGCACCCCCACCGGCGCAAGGCCGATGAGAATATTCCCGCAGGAGCGCATGATGAAATCCGCCGGCTTCATCCAGCCGGTGGCCAGCAGATGCACGTTGAAGCGCAGCAGCGCGCCCACGTAGCGCGCGCCGCCCCGCCGGGCGTAGAATTCCCGCCCGATGCGCACGTGATACAGGATCCTCTTCACGCTGCACCCGCGGCTGCCGCAGGAGAGCATCCGCACAAACAGGTCGTAGTCCTCGTGCAGGTAGACGTCCCGGTAATTCCCGGCGGCCTGCACGGCGCTTTTGCGCATCATCACCGCCGGATGACAGAAGGGCGTCCTGCGCCGGGAAAACCGCACCAGCTCGTCATGCGTGGCGGGAAACAGCCGCTTCGCCGCGGGCTGAGCGATATCCTCCAGGAATTCCTCGCAGTCGCAGCCCACGATGTCCGCCTGCTCGGCCATGGCCAGGCGCAGCTCCTCCTCGCAGCGGGCGGGGGCCGATACGTCGTCGGCATCCATGCGGGCGATCCATTCGCACCGGCAATGCGCAAGCCCATGGTTCATCGCGGTGGCCAGCCCCTGGTTCTCCGGAAGGGTGACGATTCGCACCAGCGACGGATACCGCGCGATACACCGCTGCTCCGCCGCGTAGAGCGCCTCCGTCAGCGCGCCGTCCTCCACAATCACGATCTCCCTGGGCGGCAGGCTCTGACCCGCCATGGAATCCACCGCCCTCTCGAACCACTGGGGCGTATCCCGGTGGTAGACCGAGAGCAGCACGCTGTATTCCGGCAGATCAGCCTGCCTGAGCATATCTGCTTGCGTCATTGCTCCACACCTTTTCCCGCTGCGCGTTATCTGGCTCCCTTGCCCTGCAGCACCGACCTGCAGGTCGCAAACAGAATCTGGACGTCCCACAGAAGATTGGCGTGGTTCACATATTCCAGCTCCATCTGCATGCGCCGCTCGTAATCGCAGTCGCTCCTGGCATAGGCCTGCCAGTAGCCCGTCAGCCCCGGCAGGATCGACAGGAATTCCTCCTTGCGGGCGCCGTACTTTTCCAGCTCCTCATCCACGATCGGCCGCGGCCCGATCAGCGACATCTCCCCGCGGAGTATGTTGACCAGCTGCGGCAGCTCGTCCAGGCTGCTCCTGCGCAGAAAACGGCCGATCCGCGTCACCCGGGGATCGTCCTCCAGCTTGAAATGATCCTGCCATTCCTGCCGCTGCGCCGCGGTGAACCCGTCGAGCAGCTGATCCGCGTCCTTGACCATGGTGCGGAACTTCAGCACGTCGATGGGCCTGCCGTAGCGCCCGATGCGCCGGTGCCGGTAGATCACCGGGCCCTCCGACGTGCACACGATCAGCAGGGATATCACCAGGAATACCGGCGAGAGCGCCACCAGCATCATCAGCGACAGCGCCACGTCGGCCGCCCGCTTCACGGCCTGGTAGAGCCTTCCGCCCCGCCGGCGCATCAGCCCCTGCCGCGCTGCCGATCCGTCCCCGCAGCGCTGCCTGTCCTCCCCGGACAGCGCTGTCTCTTCCGCCAGGTTCTCCGACTGTTGCATCAATCGTATATCCTCCATGACCTTTTCCGCGGCCGCGTCAGCCCGTCAGCCCGCGCTGGTTGTCCCGCAGCAGCTCCTCCGCGCGCCGGACGCCCCAGTCCCGGGCAATGCGTTCACAGGCCTCGCTCAGACGGGTTCTCCGCTCCGCCACGTTGTGCGCGTCGGAGGCGACGTAATCCACGGCCCCGGCCTTCATCAGATGCCGTACAAGTCCCGCGCCGCGCAGGATATCCGGCCGGAGCAGCGCGTGGGCGTTGAGCTGCACCCGGATGTCCAGCTGCTCCCTGAGCCTGATCAGCTCACCGGGCCTTCGCCAGTAGGCCGTCAGCCGCTCCGCGTGCGCCAGCACCGGAATCAGCCCCTCGTTGTTCAGACAGCGCAGCCCCTGGGCAATCCCGTCCGCGGCCGCGTCGCAGGGCCATTCCACCAGCACGTACGCCGTGCCGTTGAGCGTCGGGATCCGCCCCCGGAGCAGCTCGTCCGCCGCCGATGGCGAATACAGCACCTCCGCGCCCTCCAGAATGCGCAGGGTATACTGCCGCCTCCGGCAGTAGGCCCGGGCCTCCTCCAGGCGCTCCCGGTACTTCGCCAGCGCAAAGGCCTCAACCCCGGGGCTGGCGTGCGTGGTGGCGATCACCGCCTCCGCGCCGTCGCGCACGGCCAGGTCGATCATCGCTTCCATGGTCTGCGCGTCCGCCGGGCCGTCGTCCAGGCCGTACAGCAGATGATGATGGATATCCCTCAGGCGCGGCGGCAGTCCTGCGCCCCCCGCCTCAGGTATGCTTTGTCTGCTTGCCATAATAGTAGTAGCGATCCTCTTTCGAGCGCGTCCGGGATTTGTTCAGCACGTAGCCCACGATCGGGCAGCCTGTCCGCTCGATCTGCGATACGGCCTCCTTCAGCTTGCCCGCGCGCACGCTGCCGCTGGCAACCACGAACAGCGTCGCGTCGCACAGCGCGGCAAGGCGCGCGGCATCCACAATCGTGCCCACCGGCGGCGCGTCCACAATCACCATGTCGTAGGCGCGGCCCAGCTGATCCAGCAGGACTTCCATCCGGGTGGAGTTGTACAGCGGCAGCGAATTCATCACCGTCTTGCCCGAGAGGATCAGATCCGCCCCCGGAATGTTCGTCTGCCCGACGATGTCCTCCATCTCGCACCGGCCGCTCAGGTAGCCGGTCAGCCCCGTGTAGGGCTGAGGCGCCAGCACCTTGATGCTGAATCTCCCCCGCAGCGACGAGGCCCGGATATCCGCGTCCACCAGCACCGTGCGCAGCCCCATGCTCATGGCCATCGCCCGCATCAGATGCATGGAGATGTAGGACTTCCCCTCCTGGGGATGGCAGCTGGTAAGCATGATCTTCCTGGCGCCGTCGGCAAAGGAAAGGTTGGTGCACAGCGTGTTCACCGCGTTGGCGACGGCGTAGTCGGGCTCCGGAAAACGCTGGATGTCCATGGCGATCATTGACGCTTACCTCCTTCCTGCGCTTTGCGGCTTGTCCAGGGGGATGACCGCCAGAGGCTCGCTGCCCATGTAGCGCTTGAGATCCTCGGCGGTCTTGATCTTGTCGCTGTAGAGGTAGGCCACAAACATGCACCACAGACAGGCCAGCAGCGCCAGCAGCGTGCTCACGGCGATGATCAGCAGCTTCTGCGGCCGGGCCGGACTGAGCGGCTCCAGCGCCACGGAGATGATGGACGGCTTGGTGGTGAGCATGTAGTCCGATATGTACTGGCTGGCCACCAGCGCGTATTCGTTGGCCACCGCCGCCGCCTCCGCCGCGCTCTCCGAGGAGAAGGTCAGCACCAGAATGCGCGTGTTGCTGGGGTTGGTGACCTTGAGCATCTTCTTCATGTCAGCGACGGTGTAGGGCAGGTTCAGGTTCTCGATGACCTGCTGGTTGACCTCCCAGGTTTTGAAGATCCACTGGTAGTCGCTGGCCAGATAGGAGCCGATCTGCAGGTCGGTCAGGTTGACCACGGAATCCTGCGAGTTGACCACGTAAAGCTGGGCGCTGGCCTCGTACACGGGCGTGGCCAGGGCAAACACATACACCGCTGCCCCCGCAAAGACTGCGGCCGTCACGCCGATGATGATCAGAATATGCTTCACCAGATACTGAAAATAGCCCAGCAGATCCAGCACCTCACCGGCGTTGGACCGTCTGTTCTGCCTGACCTTTTCTTCCTTCAAAGCTGTCTCCTCCGAACAGGCCCGTGGTGGCGCATGGCTGCGGACGCAGCAGGCACTGATTGTGGGAATGCCATGGCCCTTGCACCTGTGGCCGTGGGATTAAGGCCGATTCTGCAAAAGAGCGAGCAGCACATTGCTGCTGGCGGCCATCTGCACCAGCAGATCCCGGGGCACCGTCAGGACCACCTTGCCCTCCACCACGGCGGTGGGCACAGGCGTCCACACGTATGCTTCCGGATCCTCCGCCGGCGCCAGGCCGAACATGGCCAGCAGAACCGCGTCGTCCGCGTAGTCGACCGGGAACTCAAGGGTGATTACCACGGCGTCGCCTTCAGCGGCAATGGTGTCCGCGTCCAGCGTCACGTCGAGGAGCTCGGCCAGCATGAGCGTATCCGCGTCGAAGCCTTCCGGCAGGAGCGCGGCAGCCTGAAGCATCGCCTCCTCGCCGAAAAGGTCGGCGATCCGCTCAGCCTGCTCAGCCTTCTCAAGCATGCTCTGGATGGCTTCCGATTCCGGGAGCAGCGTCATGCTCAGACTGTCGTCGATTTCGACAATCATCGCGGTGGGCTGGGTCGGAGACGGCAGCTGCTCGGCGCAGGCCGTGACGCTCACAGCCAGCAGCATGGCAGCTGCAAGAATGCACCAGATTCTTGTCTTCATACGCATCCACATCCTTTCCTTGTTCAGTGGGGTCTTCCCTATGCAAAAAGCCGTTTGGCATTCCCACCTATTTGACGATCGGGTCGTAAAAGATCTCCAGCAGCAGCCGCGTGAGCTGATCCTCATCCGGATAGAACTCGTACAGCCCGCTGTCCCCGACAATGTTATCCCCCTCGAGCTCCGTCACGGGCTGCACCGTGTAGCGCCGCGCCAGGTTCGCCAGATTCACCAGCCTGCCCCGGCTCATGTCCGTGATGATGTAGGGCTCCACCGCGTCCAGAATGGCCTCGATGCTGCTGGTGGATTCCTCCAGCCGCGCCTGGAGAATATCCTTGGCGCTCTCCATGTAGCGGTACTGCCGCCCAAGGCGGGCGGCGTTGCTGCCGTCCCCGACGTTGTAGCGGTAGCGCAGGAAGTATTCCGCCTGCATGCCCGTCAGGCGCAGGGTTGCGCCCGGGGTCATCGCCGGGTCATACGCGGTGAAGTCCTCCTCCAGGGTGACCTCCACGCCGCCCAGGGCATCGTTCAGGGCCTGAATGCCGTCCAGCTTCATGGCGCAGTAGTGATCGATGGGGATGTTCATGAACCGCCGGCTCACGCAGGCCACCGCCAGCTGACAGCTTTGCGCCTCGCCGTCGCCGTAGCCGTAGGCCGTGCAGAGCTGCGCCGTCCGGGTGCCGATCTCCTCGCCCAGGAGGCTCAGCACCGTGACCTCCGCCATCAGGTCCCGGTTGATGTGAATCTCCGAGACCGTCCGCGCGTTTTCGTCGAACACCACCAGCAGCTGGAAATCCGCCTGGCTTCCGCTGCGGAAGGTTCCCGTGCGCGCCTCATCCTCCCACTGGTCGATGCCCAGCAGGAGAATGGTGGTCAGCCGCTTCTTTGGCCGGTAGGTCGTTCCGTCGTACTCGACGCTGCCGGCGTTCAGCCTGCTGTCCAGATCGCCCCAGACCGATTCGGCCCTGCCGCCGCGCACGCCAAGCAGGCAGAGCAGCGCCAGCAGCGCGGAGAGTATCCTGTGCCTTTTCACGGCTCCGCAGCCTCCTCCCGCATCGTCCAGGGAAGATCCAATTCGTGATGCAATCATAAGAAACTGCCGTCTGTTCGGCAATCGTTCCCCGGGACCTGAAACGATCGTTCTAATGGAAGCGATCTTCACTAAATGATAACACAATTCCGGGGGGTTTGTCTACCTGTAAGCGCAGGAAATTCGGGATATGCCCTCCATCGGCGGGGAAAATCCGCGCGGTTTGTGCAGGGAGTCGCCGGAACGTGCAGAATACTTACGCGTGGCATGCGGAGCCTTCGCCGTGAAGCCCCCCTGCACACGCATCGACGGAAAGGAGCTGACGTGCCCATGAAGCTCATCGCGCCGGCGTATTATCCGCGCTTCCGGTGTCTGGCGGGGGCCTGCCGGCATACCTGCTGCCGGGGCTGGGAGATCGACGTGGACGACGAAGCCCTCGCCCGCTACGGGCAGGTGGACGGCCCCCTGGGGGACAAGCTGCGCCGGGCCATCGACCGGGAGGGCGATACGCCGCACTTCCGCCTGGACGGGCAGGAGAACTGTCCCTTCCTGACGGGGGAGGGCCTGTGCGAGCTGATACTCCGTCTGGGGGAGGACAGCCTGTGCCAGGTCTGCGCGGATCATCCCCGGTA
>JBJEYH010000244.1:0-3444 GCA_051886675.1 Aristaeellaceae bacterium | reverse complement strand
GCGGGCATGGGCAGCCGCTACGGCGGGCTCAAGCAGATGGATCCCGTGGGCCCGGCGGGCGAGGTCATTCTGGATTACAGCATTTTCGACGCCCGGCGGGCGGGCTTCAGGCGGGTGATCTTCCTGATCAAGCACGAGATCGAGGAGGACTTCCGCCGTCTGGTGGGCAGCCGGATCGAAAGGCATATGGAGGTGCGCTACGCCTTCCAGCAGCTGGAGAAGATCCCCGCGCCCTACAGCGTGCCGGAGGGACGGGTCAAGCCCTGGGGCACGGGCCACGCGGTTCTGTGCTGCAGGGAGCTGATCGACGCGCCCTTCGCGGTCATCAACGCGGACGACTATTACGGCGTCAGCGCCTTCCGGACCGCCTACGACAGCCTCATCCGCCTGCAGGACGATGACCGGCTCCGCTACATGATGGTGGGGTATCATCTGCGCAACACCCTCACCGACAACGGCTATGTGGCCCGGGGCGTGTGCGGCGTGGACGCGCAGGGCTGCCTGACCGACGTGACCGAACGCACCCACATCATCAGCACCTGCGACGGCCCGCTCTTCACCGAGGACGGGACGCACTACGAGCGTCTGCCCGAGGACTGCCTGGTGAGCATGAACATGTGGGGCTTCACGCCCAGCATGCTCACGGAGCTGGCGGCGGGCTTTCCGGCCTTCCTGGAGAGGACGATCCGGGAGAATCCGCTCAAGGGCGAATACTTCCTGCCCACGGTGGTCGGCGATCTGCTGCGGGCGGACCGGGCGGTGGTTCAGGTACTGCCCAGCCGGGACAAGTGGTACGGCGTGACCTATCCTGCGGACAAGCCGGTGGTGGTGGAAGCCCTGCGCCGGATGAGCGATGAAGGCCTCTACCCGACGCCCCTGTGGAATTAACGATTTCCCACCCCGAAAGCCTGCAAGACAACGCGCCAGCGGAAAAGGGTCAAGGGGCGATGCCCCTTGCGCGGGTGCAGGGGCGGCGTTAGCCCCTGCGCGGGTCTGGGCGGCAAGCCCAGGCGCAACACAAAAAATCAATAAAAAAGGGAACGAAAGAAGCCAGAGTTTCCGAGCAGGCGACGAAGTTCGCCCGCGTTGGAAACGGCAGGTTCCGCGTACCGCAAGCGAACGGAGCCCAGCCATCAGCGCCGCGCATCGCCGGGGGAAGGCGTCCAGCCGTCACGCCCGAGAGATCAGCGGCATCCGCCCGGGAAGGGAAGGCGTCCAGCCGCCACGCCCGATGCGACAGCGGCATCCGCCCGGGAAGGGGAAGGCGTCCAGCCGTCACGCCCAACACGTCGTCGGCATCCGCCGGGAGGAAGGGAAGGCGTCCAGCCGCCACGCCCGAGGTGCCGTGGCATCCGTTCGGGAATAGGAAGGCGTCCAGCCGCCACGCCCGAGGTGCCAGCGGCATCCGCCCGGGGGAAGGCGTCCAGCCGCCACGCCCGAGGCGCCAGCGGCATTCGCCCGGGAGTAGGAAGGCGTCCAGCCGTCACGCCCGACGCGTCAGCGGCTTTCGCCCGGGAAGGGAAGGCGTCCAGCCGCCACGCCCGACGCGTCAGCGGCATCCGCCCGGGAGGGGAAGGCGTCCAGCCGCCACGCCCAACGCGTCATCGGCATCCGCCCGGGAAGGGAAGGCGTCCAGCCGCCACGCCCGACGCGTCAGCGGCATCCGTTCGGGAAGAGGAAGGCGTCCAGCCGTCACGCCCAACGCGCCATCGGCATCCGCCGGGAAGGGAAGGCGTCCAGCCGTCACGCCCGATGCGACAGCGGCATCCGCCCGGGAAGGGGAAGGCGTCCAGCCGTCACGCCCAACACGTCGTCGGCATCCGCCGGGAGGAAGGGAAGGCGTCCAGCCGCCACGCCCGAGGTGCCGTGGCATCCGTTCGGGAATAGGAAGGCGTCCAGCCGCCACGCCCGATGCGTCAGCGGCATCCGCCCGGGAAGGGAAGGCGTCCAGCCGCCACGCCCGAGGCGCCAGCGGCATCCGCCCGGGAGGGGAAGGCGTCCAGCCGCCACGCCCGATGCGTCAGCGGCATCCGCCCGGGAGGGGAAGGCGTCCAGCCGTCACGCCCCGGATTCCCGCCATTTCATCATCAGCAGGGCATCATCCGCGAGGATGATGTCCTTTTCTTGACGGGAACGGCTGTCCTGTGTACAATAAGAGCAAATGCTTCGGGAGGATAGGATAGCATGCTGCATGAAGGAAAGATCTGGGTCGGCCGGGGCGCGGAGCCGGTGTATCTGCTGCCGCAGATGGCCAACCGCCACGGGCTGATCGCCGGTGCGACGGGCACGGGCAAGACGGTATCCCTGAAGGTGCTGGCGGAAGGGTTCTCGGCCATGGGAGTGCCGGTGTTTCTCAGCGATGTGAAGGGCGATCTGGCAGGCATGGCCGTGCCCGGAACGCACAGCGACGCGCTGGCCCAGCGGCTGGGCGGCTGCGGGGTGACGAGCTTCCGGTATCAGGATTTTCCCACGGTGTTCTGGGACGTGTATGGCGAGCAGGGGCATCCGGTGCGCGCCACGGTCAGCGAAATGGGGCCGATCCTGCTGTCGCGGATGCTGGGGCTGAACGAAACGCAGACAGGGGTCATGAACATCCTCTTCCGGGTGGCGGACGACGAGGGCATGCTCCTGCTGGATCTGAAGGATCTCAAGGCCGTGCTGGCCTACCTGGGCGAGCATGCCCGGGATTACACGCTGCAGTACGGCAATGTGTCCACGGCCACGGTGGGGGCCATCCAGCGGGCGGTGGCGGTGCTGGAGGATCAGGGCGGCGACCGCTTCTTCGGGGAGCCGGCGCTGGATCTGGCGGACTGGCTGCAGCTGGATGAGGAGGGCCGGGGCGTGATCAACATCCTGGCGGCGGACAGGCTGTTCCTGCATCCGGCGATGTACTCCACCTTCATGCTGTGGATGCTCTCGGAGCTCTACGAGCTGCTGCCCGAGCAGGGCGATATGGACAGACCCCGGATGGTGTTCTTCTTCGACGAGGCGCACCTGCTGTTTGGCAACTGCACCCGGTCCCTGCTGGAGAAGATCGAGCAGGTGGTGCGGCTGATCCGCTCCAAGGGGGTGGGGGTGTACTTCATCACCCAGTCCCCGGCGGATATCCCCATGAGCGTGCTGGGTCAGCTGGGCAACCGGATCCAGCATGCCCTGCGGGCCTATACCCCTCAGGATCAGAAGGCCGTGCGCACCGCCGCCCAGACCTTCCGGGCCAATCCCGCCTTCGATACGGAGGAGGCCATCGCGTCGCTGAAGACCGGCGAGGCGCTGGTGTCCTTCCTGGATGCGCAGGGCGCCCCCGGCGTGGTGGAGCGGACGACCATCCTGCCGCCCCAGTCCTCCATGAAGGGGATCGATCCGGCGACCCGTCAGGCGGTGATGGAGGCCAGTCCCTTCCGGGGCGTGTACGACGAGGCGGTGGATCGGGAGAGCGCCTATGAG
>JBJEYH010000243.1:0-3449 GCA_051886675.1 Aristaeellaceae bacterium | reverse complement strand
CCAAGGGCGCGGTGGTGACCATCAAGGACTGCCTGACGGGCAAGACCTTCCAGGCGCGGCGGTGGAGCGGCGCCAATCACATGGACACCGAGCCGCTGACCAAGGCGGATACCGCCATCCTCAAGGAGATCTACGGCGGGAGCTGGAGCTGGCGCAGGCGGGCGATACTGGTCATGTACAACGGGCATGTGTACGCCGCCTCCATGAACGGCATGCCCCACGGCACCTCCACGCTGAACAACGGCTTTGACGGGCACTTCTGCATCCACTTCCTGGGCAGCAAGACCCATGAGACGAACAGGGTGGACGAGGATCATCAGAACGCGGTGCAAACCGCCATGAAGTACACCTGGTAACGTTTGACTCCCCGGCGGAAGCGTGCTATACTGCTTGCATCGAATCCAGTGATGCATGCGGCACAGCGGCTGCCGGGGAGGTTTCTGTCTATGTACGGAACCATCGAACAGACGCTGCGGGACATTGAGCGGCGGGAGGATGTCCGGGTGATTGGCGCGGTGGAATCGGGGAGCCGGGCCTGGGGCTTCGCGTCGCCGGACAGCGACTGGGATGTGCGCTGCATCTATGTGCGCCGCCCGGAGGATGATCTGCGGGTGGACAGGATCCGCGATACCATCGAGGGCCCTGGATGATGTGCTGAACTTCTCCGGCTGGGATGTGAAGAAGGCGCTGGAGCTGATGCGCCGGACAAATCCCTCGCTGATGGAGTGGAGTGCGTCTCCCGTCGCCTACCGGACAACCCCCGCGTGGGAGCTGATCTGCAGGGCCGTTCCGCGCTGCTGCAGCCCGCAGGCGGGCATGCACCATTACAAGGCCATGGCGGAGGGCAACTGGCACGCGAACCTGGAAGGGGAGCAGGTTCGGCTCAGGAAGTACCTGTATGTGCTGCGCCCGGTGCTGTGCTGCCGGTGGATTGAGCAGCGAGGCGCCATGCCGCCGGTGGCGTTGACGAGCTGTCCGCCGCGGTGCTGCCGGAGGACATGCGTCCTACGGTGGACGCGCTGCTGCGGCGGAAGATGGCTGCGGACGAATCCGGGCTGACGGCGCGCCTCCCCGATCTGGACGGTTTCCTGCAGGCGGAGATGGCGCGGATCCGGCAGGCGGTTGAGCACATGGCATCTGCACCCGCGATGGACTGGGCGGACATCAACCGCCTGTTCCGCCGGGTGATCGACATGGCCTGGACGTCCTGATCTCCAGGCTATGCAAATAGGAAGAAATGATGCACACGGAGGAATGAGCATGACCCAGCAGGAACGGTTGATTCAACGCACGAAGGAGTATCTGACTTCCCGGGGCTGGCCCGTTGATCCGGTGGATGATGAGGAGAATGTGTTTGAGCTGAACATGCGCATCCGGAGCGCGCTCAAGACCTGCCAGGTGTTCATCATCGTGACGGACGAGGAGATCATGTCGATGGCCGTGGCGCCCTACCGGGTGGAGAAGGAGTTTGCCGCGGACGTGGTGGAGTTCATCACCCGGGCCAATCTGGGCCTGAGGATCGGCAAGTTCGAGTATGACTACGACGAGGGCGAGGTGCGCTATCAGAGCTGCCTGCCCTGCAGCGAGGGCGTCCCTGCCATGGCGGACGTGGCGCGGGTGATCGACCTGCCGGTGATGATGCTGGAGCGCTGCGGCGACGCGCTGTTCCGGAACATGACGGGCCAGGGCGATCCCGCATCCGACGCGGCGGAAATGGAAGGCTGAGCCGGCGCGGCATCGCCCGGGGGAGGATTGACAAACCCTGCCGATGCTGGTACAATAAGCCCTGTATCGGCCATGATGGGGAGAACGCGCGACCCGTCCGCCTGCCAGAGAGGGAGCCCTGGGCTGAAAGCTCCCGGCGGAACCGCGCGACCGACACCCCGGAGCCTTTCCGGCGAGAGCCGGACGCGTTCCCCGCGTTACAGGGGAGATGAGGCGGTTCCCAATCGAGCCGCGAAAATGGGTGGCACCGCGAAACGCTCTTTCGCCCCATGCAGCGAGTATCCGTCTGCGTGGGGCTTTTCCATTCCGGCGGGAGCCGTGCGCAGCAGCCAAACGTAAGGAGGACGATTCATTCATGTTGACCCAGGCACCCCGTGGCACCCGCGACGTGCTGCCGGCGGATTCCTACCGCTGGCAGTATGTGGAGGGCAAGATGCGGCTGGCCGCCGCAGAAGCCGGCTACCGCGAAGTTCGCACCCCCGTGTTCGAGCACACCGAGCTGTTCCTGCGCGGCGTGGGCGACACCACCGACATTGTGCAGAAGGAAATGTACACCTTCCGCGACAAGGGCGACCGTTCCATCACCCTCAAGCCCGAGGGAACCGCCGGCGCGGCGCGCTGCTTCCTGGAGGGCGGGCTGCACAACGATCCCATGCCCTGCAAGATGTACTACCTCAACGCGCCCATCTTCCGCTATGAGAATCCCCAGAGCGGGCGTCTGCGGGAGCATCACCAGTTCGGTCTGGAGTGCTTCGGCGCGCAGGAGGCCACCGCGGACGCGGAGCTGATCCTGCTGGCTTTCCGGCTGCTCAGCGGCCTGGGCGTGAAGAATCTGTCCGTGAACATCAACTCCATCGGCTGCCCCAACTGCCGGCCGAAGTACCACGCCATGCTCAAGGAATTCCTGGGCCAGCGGCTGGACTGCATGTGCGAAACCTGCCGCAGCCGTTTCGACCGCAACCCCCTGCGCGTGCTGGACTGCAAGGAGAAGCGGTGCCAGGAGCAGGTGAAGGACGCCCCCTCCATGCTGGACGTGCTGTGCGACGAGTGCCGCGAGCACTTCGCCCAGCTGCAGGCGTGCCTGCAGGTCAGCGGCATTCCCTATCAGATTGACAGCCGCATTGTCCGCGGCCTGGACTACTACACCAAGACCGTGTTCGAGCTGATCACCACCACCAGGGACGGCAACCTGACCGTGTGCGGCGGCGGCCGCTACGACAACCTGGTGGGCGAGCTGGGCGGCCCCGCGCTGCCGGCGGTGGGCTTCGGCATGGGCATCGAGCGGGTGCTGATGCTCCTGGACAGCGAGGGCGTGGTCATCCCCAGGCCCGACCAGTACGAGGTCTTCGTCACCTACATGGGCGAGGGGAAGCTGCCGGCCTTCTCCCTGGTGCAGCAGCTGCGCCAGGCGGGGATCCGGGCGGATATGGATCACTGCGCCCGCAGCCTGAAGGCCCAGTTCAAGTACGCCAACAAGGTGGGTGCGCTGCTGTGCGCCACGCTGGGCGATGACGAGATTGCCCAGGGCGTGGTCAAGCTGAAGAACATGCAGACCCGCGAGGAGCGCACCGTCCCCCTGGCGGAAGCCGCCGAAGCCGTCCGCGCCATGCTCTAAAGGGGGAGGGTTCGCCCCTATTCGCGCGAATGACTTAGTTTTCTCCGGTCACAGGCCGCGCGCGTGGAAAAGGTGGGAAACCCGCGCCCCCAAAGGCCGCACTTGAAAA
>JBJEYH010000242.1:0-3481 GCA_051886675.1 Aristaeellaceae bacterium | reverse complement strand
GAAGCCTCCGTATGATGCATACGGAGGCTTTGCTCTGCCGCATGGCCCGCAGGAAGCGGACGTTGCCCAAACGGCGTGTTGGGCGCGACTCTCGCGGAGTGTGGACGCGGCCCGTAGTTGCGAGGTTTCCGGGCTGCATGCCCCGCGTGGCCCGTAGGAAGCGATCATTGCCTAAACATCATGCTGCGTATGGCCCATAGGAAGCAGCCGCTGTTCGTATGGCCCATGGGGTTTTGCTCTGCCGCGTGGCCCGCAGGAAGCGGACGTTGCCCAAGCGGCGTGCCGGGCGCGGCCCTCGCGGAGTGGACGCGGCCCGCAGTTGCGAAAATTCCGGGCGGCATGCCCCGTGTGGCTCTCGTGATATGGATGACCCGGCAGCAGGCGTGATGCCGTTCGCGGCGCAGGCAAGGACATCCTCACAGCAGCAAAGCCTCCGTATGATGCATACGGAGGCTTTGCTCTGCCGCGTGGCCCGTAGGAAGCGGATGTTGCCCAAGCGGCATGCTGATCGCGGCCCTCGCGGAGTGTGGACGCGGCCCGTCGTTGCGAAGTTTTCGGGCGGCATGCCCAGCATGGCCCGTAGGAAGCGATCATTGCCTAAACAGCATGCTGCGTATGGCCCATAGGAAGCAGCTGCTGTTCGTATGGCCCCCGGGGCTTCGCTCTGCCGCATGGCCCGCAGGAAGCGGTCATTGCCCAAGCGGCATGCTGGTCGCGGCCCTCGCGGAGTGTGGACGCGGCCCGTAGTTGCAAAGTTTTCGGGCGGCATGCCCCGCATGGCCCGCAGGAAGCGGGCGTTGCCCAAGCGGCATGCTGGTCGCGGCCCTCACGGAGTGTGGACGCGGCCCGCAGTTGCGAAAATTCCGGGCGGCATGCCCCGTGTGGCTCTCGTGATATGGATGACCCGGCAGCAGGCGTGATGCCGTTCGCGGCGCAGGCAAGGACATCCTCACAGCAGCAAAGCCTCCGTATGATGCATATGGAGGCTTTGCTCTGCCGCGTGGCCCATAGGAAGCGTATGTTGCCCAAGCGGCATGCTGGTCGCGGCCCTCACGGAGTGTGGACGCGGCCCGTAGTTGCGAAGTTTTCGGGCGGCATGCCCCGCGTGGCCCGCAGGACGCGGACATTGCCCAAACATCATGCTGTGCATGGCCCATAGGAAGCAGCCGCTGCCCATGCCGCCCCCGGGGCTTTGCCCTGACCGCAGCGAGGACGCTGCCCCTCGCCTCCGCGAAGCTCCCGGACATCGTGGTCAGCGCAGCTTTTCCTCAATTTCCTTGTCCGGCCAGTAGCCCCAGGATTCGGCAATCTTCCCGCCTTCCACCCGGAAATGCTCCAGCGCTTCAAAACGCAGCCTTCTCCCCGTGGCCGGAATGCCCATGCAGGGGCCGGTGTGGATGCCCTCGAACGCCACCCGCGCCGCGACCATTTCGCCCTCGGAAAACAGATCCAGCACCTGCACCGTCAGCCCCGACAGCTGCGCCTCCACCTGCCGCAGGATATCGACCGCCTGCGCGTTCCCCCGGGCCCCCGCCGGACTGTGATCCACGTAGTCCTCGGCCAGACAGTCCATCACGGCGGCGTAGTTCCTGTTTTCGTAACCCTCGCGAAAAAACCGGCGAACAATATCGGCACTGGTCATCCCTGCAGCCTCCCCGCTTCCGCTGATCTCCCGGTGACAGTGTAGCAGAAACACGCCGGAATTGCTACCGCGCTGCGCAAAAAATGCCCGCCGGACAGGTCGCCTTCCCGACGCCGCCGGAAGCAGCGGCCTCATTCGCGGCCCTGGTACTTCAGCTGCAGCCGCGTGGCCGCTTCCGTCACCTGCTCCTCCCGGAGCCAGCCGTACTGTCCCTGCACGTCCATGGGCCAGGCGGATGCGTCCTCCGGCAAAAGCACCTGCAGCCAGCCCTCCTCCGACCGGGACAGCACCGTCAGCACCGTGCCCGCCGCCAGCGTGCCGGACGCCGCGCCCCCGATGCTCTCCAGCAGGGCCGTGTCCTCCTTCAGCCGGCACACCGGCAGCGCGAACCCTTCGCAGCCTTGCGGCATCCCGCCCAGGTTCATGTAGATGCTGCTGACGTACCCCTCCGTGTCCCCCAGGCGCACATGCACCCAGGCCGCGTTGTTGTTGTCCTTCGTGGGCTCCGCAAAGCCCAGCACCTCCGCGATCACTCCCCGCTCCAGCATCCCCAGGCTGTCGGAATGCACCGTGGGCTTCACGCGCAGGTTCGCGCCGGTGCATACCGCCTGCCCGGAACCCACCGGATCGGGATGCGCCGCGGCATACGCCTGGGCCGCCTCCGCCGTGGTGGGGAAGGTATCCCCGTCAATGTCCTCCGCCAGGAAGGACGCATAGCAGGGCAGCGCCTGCTGGGGCCTGTCGGAGGTGTAAACCTTCATGGGCTCGTTCCGGCAGTCGATGGTCACGCTGCCGTCGGTGTAGGCGCGCAGACGCCACACGCCCTCCGCCGTGGCGGTGAGGATGAACTGCTCCTCCCCGTAGCACAGGACGGGCCGGGCGCGGCTGACGACAGAAAGCGTATCCTCCACCGCCGTCAGGGTGAAGGCCTGACCCTCCCGCAGCAGCGTCTCCGATACGGCCTGGCAGACCCAGCCGTCATTCACCGACGCATCGGATACCAGCACCTGGCGGTTGTCCCGCTCCACCGTGGGATCCGTGAAGCCGATGAGCATGGGCCGGCCCTCGTGCAGCACCGCGATCAGCGCCACCTGCCTGTTCAGCAGGTTCGTCCGCTGATGATACTCCACCAGCATCACACCCTGCAGCACCTCGTCCTCCGCAAAGGGCGTCCGCGCCACGGCCGCCTGCAGCGCCCCCGGCATCTTCCCCGCATAGGTGTTCACCGTGCAGGCCCAGGTCTCGTCCGTCAGCAGGGCAAACGTGTCCGCGCAGGCGGAACCCGCCAGCAGCAGCATCGCCAGCAGACAGGTCAGGAACCGTTTCATGGAGCATCCCCCTTTGGTATGTGACAATTGTCTACCTATCCAACGGGCCACAGCGGGAACATCTTCCATGCTGAACAAAAAAATACGCGCCGTACAGCCGGAAAGCCATACGGCGCGAAGCATCGCAGATATTACAGGTACTGGGTCTGATCGTCGGAGGGCTGCCAGGTCACGCGCAGGCCCTCGGCCCGCAGGGTACGGCCGTCGAAGGCAGGCTGCTGAGCCTTCGCGTGGGCGATGAAGTCCTCCATCGCGGCGAAGCTGCGGTCCCCGCAGACCACCAGGTACGCCATGGCGTCCCCGTAGGCCCGCCATTCGCAGCCGGGGTTCATGCCCTCGTCGAAGGCCTCCAGGGGGGCGGAGCACCACACGGCGATGTACCCCGTGCCCTTGCGCAGGAAGCACCAGCCATCCTCCCGGCGAACCTCGTCAAAGCGGCAGTCGGGGCAGTAGAGATGGGTGTAGTGCAGGGGATGGGCGTCCGGGATGCAGTACACCGCCCCCAGCACGC
>JBJEYH010000241.1:0-3484 GCA_051886675.1 Aristaeellaceae bacterium | reverse complement strand
GGGCGCGGTTCTTCTGCTCCGGCGGCTGCGCGGCCAACGCCGAGGCCTTCCACGGCGACATCTCCAAGCCCTACGACCTGGAGTGCCAGCTGGAGCGCAAGCGTCTGGAATGCGCCATGGCCATTTATGCCAGGGAGCACACCCAGGGCTGAGAAAGCCAGACACGCGAAAACCCCCATCCGTTCCGTGGAGCGGATGGGGGCTTTTTGCATGGGCGGGGCTATCGGGAAAAGCCCTCGCGCCACAGGCGCATGTCCTCATGGACGGTGTATTCCAGGCTGTTGAAGCCCTCCTCCTGGCCGGCAAACGCCGGACGCTCCCGCAGGCACGGAGCACAGCCTCCGCTTCGGCAGCGGTGTCGAAGAAGGCCCCGCGGGTAACGTCGTCGCAGTCCGGCCCGGGCAGGTATCTTTCGTGGTAGGGGGAGTACAGGGTGCGCAGCGCCATCTTGTCCGTGGCGCTGTCCAGGTAGCAGCGCTCCCTGGCGATGAGAAACCCGTCCGGGTATTCAATGAAGCCGGGGAGTCCGGCAAACCGTCCCACGGCCTCCAGGGCGAGCCGCCGGGTGGTATAGACGCCCATCTCCTTGATGTCGCGGATAGGCTCGCCGTCGCTGTCGATCCCTGCCGTGTAGCGGTGCGTCACGTAAAACATGTAGCAGAATTTGTCCATGCCAAGCCTCCGGGGGTGTCAGAAGGCCTGCTCGGCCTGCCGGATGTGGGCGCGGATGTCCGCCTCGTGGGCCAGGCACCAGGCGCAGCTTTCGCCCATGAAGGCGCGGATGCCGTGACGATTTCGGTACATGGCGTCCAGGGTGTCCAGGGCAGGCTGGTTGTCCACCACCATGTCCTGGAAGTAGGGATACACGCAGCCGCCGTGCTCCCGGGGAAAGTAGGGGTTGATGCTGCTCAGCCGGGGATCCCGCATGATGCTCTCCACCACCATCTCGCTGAGAATCCACTTCAAGTGGGGGCGTTCGTAGTCGTCCCAGCTGTCGTGGTGGAGGTCGTTCCAGGCGCGGAACCACAGGAAGTGAATCATCTCATGCAGGCTGACGCCCAGCGCACCCCGCTCGCTGTTGAGGTGGAACACGTCGAAGGTATGCTCCTGCAGAAAGCGCGGGCTCACGGGGTTCAGCGTGATGCGGCCCTGCAGGTCGTTGAAAAGCAGGCGCGTGTCCGTCTCAAAGGCCTCGGAGAAGGCCGCCTCCACCTGGGGGCGGTGGGCCTGCCAGTGGGCGGTGTAGGCCTCCGCCTTGCGGGCCAGCTCCGGCTGAAGCTGCTCATACACGCCTCGCAGGGTGTCGGTGACATAGACCCTGCGATCCGCCGGAGGAAGGGCCGCCATGCGCGCCCTGTCCAGCTGGGGGTAGAAATGATACAGGGAATCCGTCCAGAAGGGCGTTTCGTCCTCCGTCTGGAAGAGAAAAATGCTGTCGATGGAATATTCAAAGCCGGGATCAAGGTAGCGGATATCCAAGGGACGACTCCTTTCATGGGGAGCCCGACGGTCAGGAAAAGACAGCCCCTTACGGCGCGGGGGTGGGGGTGGTCAGGTCGTTGAATTCGTCGCCGGGCACCCAGGTCATCAGGAAGCAGTTGACATAGTAGGGGGATTTCTTGGAGGCGGAGCTGCTGGGCTTGCTGGAGGGCACGGTGTAATCGAAGGCGGCGGTTTCCTCCTCGGTGCGCTCATCCTCGGGCACGGCGGAAAGATTCTTCTGCCAGTCCTCGGCGTTCATGTCGTAATCATGGACGTACATCTTCACCCGGCTGGACATGTTGCCCTCCAGGGTGGTGATGCGGTAGCGGCCCTCGCCCAGCTCCTCCACGTCGTACACCAGAGCGATGTGGATGGTCTTGTTGTAGGAGCAGCCGTACACCAGCAGATAGCCCTCCTGGGGAACCTGCGTGGTGCGGTTCATCAGCTGATACCCCCGCAGGAGCTTGCCCACGCTGGCCTCCTTGACGTGCATGATGCCCTGGGCGGGACAGAAGCCGTCCTCGCCGGCGTTGTCCTTGAAGTACTCCAGCTCCTCCATGGGGACGCCGGCCTCCAGCATGCACCAGGTGATGAAGCCGCCGCACCAGCCGAAGCTGACGCCCTTGCCGCGCCATTCGGTGTACTTGTTGCACTGCTTGAGGGTTTTGCCGTCCAGCTCGAGCCATTCGCCGTAGGCGATGTCCAGCACGCTGGCGATCAGCATCGGGGGCTTAAGCACCTCCTCCTCCAGGACGATGGGCGCGGGGGTGGGGGTGGCGGTAGCGGCCAGGGCCGCGGGACACAGCAGGCAGGCAAGCAGCGTCAGGGCCAGCAGGCGGCGGAAATGAATCATGGCGGAAGTCTCCTTTCAAGCCGAAGCGGAATCCTTTCCTACTATACCACGGATGCCGGCAAAAGGAAAGCCACCGGGCACATCCGTCATTGAAATTTGCAGCGGCGCATGCTATAATGCCATTGAGTTTGTTTCGCATTTGACACCAAAGGAGCGTCGGGAAAAGTGAAAGGCATCATCCTTGCGGGCGGGGCCGGAACGCGGCTGTATCCGCTGACGATGGTCACGAGCAAGCAGCTCTTGCCCGTGTACGACAAGCCCATGATCTATTACCCCCTGTCCACGCTGATGCTGGCGGGGATCCGGGAGATTCTGATCATCTCCACCCCTGAGGACACCCCCCGCTTCGAGCATCTGCTGGGGGATGGCAGCCAGTTCGGCCTGCAGCTGAGCTACTGCGTGCAGCCCTCGCCCGATGGCCTGGCCCAGGCGTTCCTGCTGGGCGAGGCGTTCATCGGCGACGATGCCTGCGCCATGGTGCTGGGGGACAACATCTTCTACGGCAACGGGTTCGGGAAGATTCTCCGGGCGGCCCTGGCCAACGCCGAGCAGAACGACCGCGCCACGGTGTTCGGCTACTACGTCAACGATCCCGAGCGCTTCGGCGTGGTGGAGTTCGACGAGAGCGGCAAGGTCATTTCCGTGGAGGAGAAGCCGAAGCAGCCCAAGAGCAACTATGCCATCACGGGTCTGTATTTCTACCCCCGGGGCGTGAGCGCCATGGCCGGCGAGGTGAAGCCCTCTGCCCGGGGCGAGCTGGAGATCACCACGCTCAACGACATGTACCTCCGGCAGGGCACGCTGGACGTGCAGCTGCTGGGCCGTGGCTTTGCGTGGCTGGACACGGGCACCATGGACAGCCTGGTGGACGCGGCGGACTTCGTGCGGATGATCGAGAAGCGGCAGAGCATCAAGATCAGCGCGCCGGAGGAGATTGCCTACAGGAATGGCTGGATTGACAAGGAGAAGCTTCTGGAATCGGCAGCGCGCTACGGCAAGAGCCCCTATGGCGCGCATCTGCGGGCGGTAGCGGAAGGAAAGGTGCGGTACTGATGAAGCGGATTGACACGGCGCTGCCGGGGGTGTGCATCATCGAGCCGGACGTGCACGGGGACGCGCGGGGGTACTTCATGGAGACGTACTCCACGC
>JBJEYH010000240.1:0-3498 GCA_051886675.1 Aristaeellaceae bacterium | reverse complement strand
GGCCTCGTACACCACCTGCGCGCCGCAGCGGTACAGCTGGTTGATCACCCGGGAGATGAACTTTTCGTTGCCGGGGATGGGGTTGGCCGAGACGATGACCATATCGCTCTGGCGGATCTGCAGCTTGCGGTGCTCGGCGTAGGCCATGCGGGTCAGGCCGGCCATGGGCTCGCCCTGGCTGCCGGTGGTCATCACGAGGATCTCCTCGTCGGGGTACTGATCCAGGCTGTCCACGTCGATGATGCACTCCTCGGGGATGTGCAGCTCGCCGATCTGGATGGCCACCCGGCTGACGTTGACCATGCTCCGCCCGATGAAGCACACCCGCCGCCCATAGCGGATGGCATTGTCGATGACCATCTGCATGCGGTGGATGTTGCTGGCGAACATGGCCACGATCACGCGGCCCTTGGCGTCGCGGAACAGGTTCTCGAACGTGGCGCCGATCTTGATCTCGCTCATGGTGTGGCCGGGGCGCTCCACGTTGGTGGACTCGCACAGCAGCGCCAGCACGCCCTGCTCGCCCAGGGCGGCGAAGGTGGCCAGATCCGTCACATGCCCGTCGATGGGGGTGTAGTCGATCTTGAAGTCGCCGCTGACCACCACGGTGCCCGCCGGGCAGGTGATGGCGATGGCGCAGGCCCCCGCGATGGAGTGGCTCACATGGATGAACCGGCACGTGAACTGACCCAGCTGGACTTCATCCCGGGGCTGCACCACGTGCAGGGGAATGTTGGGGACGCGGTGCTCCTTGAGCTTCAGGTCCACCAGGGCCAGGGTCAGCCTGGTGCCGTACAGGGGCGCGGGCACCTGGCGCAGGATGTAGGGCGTGGCGCCGATATGGTCCTCATGCCCGTGGGTGAACAGGTAGCCGCGGACGTTCTTCTTCTTGGCCACCAGATAGCTCACGTCGGGGATCACCAGATCAACGCCCAGCATATCCTCCTTGGGGAAGATGCTGCCGCAGTCCACCACGATGATATCGTCCTCGTATTCGAAGACCGTCATGTTTTTGCCGATTTCATCCACGCCGCCCAGGGAGACGATGCGCAGCTTGCCGGGATTGGGATTGTTCGGGGTTCGCGGGCTCACAAAAAGCCTCCTTTCCGATGCTCAGGATTCTCAGTATGATTTTGGGTATGCGTAAAACAAGCCTCAGGCAACCCGCCTGGCGCTATATCAAACCGGACACGCGCCGGTTTATCGACCGCATGTGCCAGGGCATCCCGCCGCGCGGGGCGCGCAGACCGCCCGGGCGGATGGGGATGCCGGTCATCTCAACCGGTTTCAGTTTGCCGGACAAACGGCCCGGCAATACCTCTCATTCTGATATTATACCACAGGAGGCGAAAAAGTACCAGTAAAAAGCCACCAAAATTTTGCCGAAAATCGGACAAAATTTTGGTGGACATTGATGTCTGTATGCGGATTTGCTACCGTTGGATCAGGTGTAGAGCGGATAGTTCGCCATCAGGGCCTCGACCTCGGCCTTCACCTGAGGCACAGCGGCCTCGCCCTCGCGGATCACCCGGGCGATCCACGCGGCGATCTTCGCCATTTCGGGCTCCTTCAGGCCGCGGGTGGTGATGGCGGGGGTGCCCACGCGGATGCCGCTGGTGACGAAGGGGCTGCGGGTCTCGTTGGGGACGGTGTTCTTGTTGACGGTGATGTTGGCTTCCTCCAGCAGGGTCTCCAGGAGCTTGCCGGTCATCTCGGCGCCGGTGAGGTCCAGCAGCAGCAGGTGATTGTCCGTGCCGCCGGAGACCATCTTCACGCCCTCCTGGCGGAAGGCGTTTTCCAGGGCCTTGGCGTTGAGGATGATCTGATGCTGATAGGCCTTGAAGTCCTCCTGCAGCGCCTCGCCGAAGCACACGGCCTTGGCGGCGATGATATGCTCCAGCGGGCCGCCCTGGGTGCCGGGGAAGATGGCCTTGTCGATGGCCTTGGCGTACTGCTCGCGGCACAGGATCATGCCGCCGCGGGGACCGCGCAGGGTCTTGTGGGTGGTGGTGGTGACAAAGTCGGCATAGGGCACGGGATTGGGATGCTCCCCCGCCGCCACCAGGCCCGCGATGTGCGCCATATCCACCATCAGCAGCGCGCCCACCTCATCGGCCACGGCGCGCAGCTTATCGAACTCGATGATGCGCGGATAGGCCGACGCACCTGCCACAATCAGCCTGGGCCTGCATTCCAGGGCGATGCGGCGCACCTCGTCATAGTTGATGCGCTCGGTTTCGGGATCCACGCCGTAGGGCACGAACCTGAAGTACTTGCCGGACATGTTCACAGGGCTGCCGTGGGTCAGATGCCCGCCGTGGGACAGATTCATGCCCATGACGGTATCGCCGGGCTGCAGCATGGCGAAATACACCGCCATGTTGGCCTGCGCGCCGGAATGCGGCTGCACGTTGGCATGCTCCGCGCCGAAAAGACGGCAGGCGCGGTCACGGGCGAGGTTCTCCACAATATCCACGCATTCGCAGCCGCCGTAGTACCGCTTGCCCGGATAGCCCTCGGCATACTTGTTGGTCAGGCAGGTGCCCATGGCCGCCATCACCGCGGGAGACACAAAGTTCTCGGACGCAATCAGTTCAATATGCGTGCGCTGGCGGTTCAGTTCCAGTTCGATGGCCCCGGCAACCTCGGGGTCAGCCTGGCGGATCATTTCAAGCTCCATGGTCAAACGCCTCCTGAAATCGTCTTCTTCACCGGCCTTAACCGGTTTCTCCCTATTATACACATTTTCCGAACGATGTACAGCTAAAAACATTTTTCGTACAATTTTCGCTCTGCGCAGGCACAAAAAAATACCGCTCAGACTGGGCAAACCCGCAGCACATCCAGCAAACGCTTACGGCTGCTTCCGTCAGGACCTGACCGGGTTCACGCCGAAGGATCGCACAGGACCCAATCTTCATCGCGGCTTTTCCATTATACGCTACTGCCGTGGAAATTGCAAGTGCAAATTGATGGGCGGCTTTGATCCGCTCTGGTGCGCGGGCGGGGGGCGCGGGTGTGGTGGGGAGGGGACGCTGGGGCTCCTCGCCCCAGACCCTCGCCAGAGGGCTGCTTAGCCCTCTGGACTCCCATTCGGGGGGATCATGATTGGGCGGAGGCCCGGCTCGCGGAGGGCGAGCCGGGCTTGAGGGGGTCACGGCGCGCATACGGGCGCGCCGCGACGCGGAGCCTGCGGGGCTCTCCCTATCCGTCACGGCTGGCGCCGTGACACCTTCCCCGCTGGGGAAGCTGCTTTGGGTGCGCGAGCTCGGGCGGGGCTCCGCTACGGTCGCCCCGCTTCGCCCATACGCGCGCGTCCCCTTTCGGGGGCAGGAGGCGGCGACCTCCTGCGGAGGCCGACGGAGATTACTCCTGCTCCTCCGGCCATGCGGCGGGTACGGGCCCCGGGGTTTGGGGCAGGCAGCCCCAAGGTGGGGGGGCCAGGGGGCAGCGCACCCTTGGGGCCTCCACGACCGCGTCGCGGCGCACCCTTTGTGC
>JBJEYH010000239.1:0-15979 GCA_051886675.1 Aristaeellaceae bacterium | reverse complement strand
GGCCGAACACCTCCAGCGCGGCGGGGTACAGGAAGGAGCTGAGCACCGTGGTGGCGGCGAACTGCTTCCCCATCACCGCCAGGCCCAGGAGCAGCATCGCCACGTTGAACACCAGCACGAACGCCGACACGGGAATCCCCGTAAAGGCCTGCACCACCAGGGCGATGCCCGTGGTGCCGCCGGTGGGCAGCCCCGAGGGCAGCAGGAACAGCTGCGCCGACAGCGCCAGACAGATGTTGCCCAGCGCCGTCAGCGTCAGGGTGAAGATCAGATGCCTCCTGGAATGCGTCATCGCGATAACCTCCTGCGCGCTGTAAAAAAACGTCTGCCGGGACTGTCCCTGACAGACGCGCGTGAAAAGCGTGCGAATCATCTGCCCTGATTGTAGCAGAATTCGCCCTTCGCGTCAAGCGAGGGGGGAGGCAACCAAAGCTAACACCGCCGGCGCGGGTATGTTCGCGGCGGATGCTGGTCAGGACAGGCGTTATGGCCTATAATGGGTGCGGGGTGAAAAGTATGATCAGTGAGAATCTTCTGACGCTGCGCAAGCGGAGCGGCTATTCCCAGGAATACGTGGCGGAGCGGATCGGGGTATCGCGGCAGGCGGTGGCCAAGTGGGAGAGCGGCGATACCGTCCCCGACCTGGCCAACAGCATGGCCCTGGCCCGGCTCTACGACGTCTCCCTGGACGACCTGGTGAACTATGCCAGCGACGCGGTTCTGCCCCTGCCGCCCAAGGGGAAGCACTTCTTCGGCGCGGTGACCGTGGGGGAAAAGGGCCAGATCGTCATCCCCGTGAAGGCGCGGAAGCTCTTCGGCATCCGGCCCGGGGACGACCTGGTGGTGCTGGGGGACGAGGGCCGGGGGCTGGCGCTGCTCAAGCAGGAGACGCTGCTGGATCTGTTCACCCGGATACAGGAGGGAGAAACAACATGAGCATTCTGGAGGTCGAAGGGCTGAGCAAGACCTACCCGGCCTTTACCCTGGCGGACGTGTCCTTCGCGCTGGAGGAGGGGCGGATCACCGGCTTTATCGGCCGCAACGGCGCGGGGAAAACCACCACCCTCAAGGCCCTGCTGGGCTTCGTCCACCCGGACGGGGGAAGGGTACGGTTTTTCGGGCGGGACTTCGCGGACAATCAGCAGGCCATCAAGCAGGACATCGGCTATGTGGCCGGGGGGATCAGCTTCTACCCCGGCAAGCGTCTGGGGGTCATCACCGGGGTGACCCGCAGCTTCTACCCCGCCTGGGACGACGCGGTCTACCGCCGGTGCCTGCAGCGCTTCCGCCTGGACGAGGGCAAAACCCCCGCCCAGCTTTCCGAGGGCATGAAGGTCAAGTATGCCCTGACCCTGGCGCTGTCCCATCACGCGCGGCTGCTGCTGCTGGACGAGCCCACCTCCGGGCTGGATCCCGTCTCGCGGGACGAGCTGCTGGACGAGCTGCTGGCGCTGAACCGGGAGGGCGCGACGATCCTGTTTTCCACCCACATCACCTCCGACCTGGACCGGGTGGCGGACGATATCCTCTACATCCAGCAGGGGCGGCTGAAGGCCCACGCGCCGCTGAGGGAGTTCACCGGCGCGTACCGGGGGCTGACCCTCGGCGACGGGGAATACGCCGCGGCGGACAAGGGGCTGCTCATCGGCCCCCGGCGGGAGAAGGAGGGCTGGACGGCCCTGATCCGCGCGTCGGAGGCGGGGAAGGTTCCCGGCCGCGTCACGGACGCGAACCTGGAGACGGTGATGATTCACCTGGAGAAGGAGGCTGACCGATGAAGCTGCTGCTGCGCAAGGAGCTGCGCCTTTCGCTCCACCCCACCGCGCCCATGTTTCTGGCGCTGTCGGCGATGCTGCTGATTCCCGGGTATCCGTACCTGGTGGCGTTCTTCTACACGGGGCTGGCGGTGTTCTTCACCTGCCTGAGCGGGCGGGAAAATCAGGACGTGTTCTACGCCATGCTGCTGCCGGTGGCCAAGCGGGACATTGTCCGGGCGAGGCTTCTGACGGTCTCCCTGCTGGAAATGGCCCAGGTGCTGCTGGCGATTCCCTTCGCGATCCTGCGCCAGCGGCTGATCCCCGATCCCAACCCCGTGGGCATGGATGCCAACATCGCGCTGTTCGGGTTTGCGCTGGGGCAGCTGGGGCTGTTCAACCTGGTGTTCTTCCGGGTGTACTACCGGGACGTGCGGAAGGTAGGCACGGCGTTTCTGTGGGGGAGCAGCGCGGTGTTCCTGTGGATCTGCCTGGTGGAGGCCAGCGCCCATGCCGTGCCCTTCGTGCGGGACGTGCTGGATACCCCCGACCCCCTGCATCTGCCGCAGAAGCTCCTGACGCTTCTGGCGGGGCTGGCGCTGTGGGCGCTGCTCACCCTGAGGGCCTGCCGCAGGGCGGAAAGGGACTTTGACAGGCAGGATCTGTAGGCTGAAGAAAAGCCTCCGCATGCGCGCCGTGCGGAGGCTTTTTTTCGCGGGCTCAGAGGGGGCTTATCTGCTCCAGGGGATGGATGTTCCGGTTGCGGTACACCAGATCCTCCCGGGTGGTGAAGCCCTGGCTTTCCCAGAAGGCGTTGCCGGTCTCGTTGCGCCGATAGGCCACCAGCGCCGCCTTGTGGATGCCCTCCCCTTCCAGGGCGGCGAGCGCGGCCTCCACCAGCTGCCGGGCGATCCCCTGCCGGCGGTATTCCGGCGATACGGCCGTGTGGTAGATGTAGCCCCGCCGGCCGTCGTGCCCGGCCATGACGACTCCCCGCAGGATACCCGCCTCCTCCGCCACCAGGCAGGTGGACGGGTTCCGGGCAAGGAACCGGGCGATGCCCTCCCGGCTGTCATCGGTGGTGTTCAGCCCCATGCCGGGGGTGTGCAGCCACAGGCTGTATACCGCGTCGTAGTCCTCCATGCGCATGTGCCGGATGATCATGGCCTTCCTCCCTGCCGCGGCGTCAGGCCGCCTTCTCTCCCGCGGGCCGGATGCAGGGCCATGGCATCCGGGCACGCCGGGGACGGGCACAGTATACCACGTTCGCCGCCCCCTGCATAGGGGCTGCCGGCGCAAAGACCGGACGGACGCTCTTGCAATCGGCGGGGGAGATGGTATACTGAAGGCACAACCATCCGCGATTGCGAGGAGGAAAGCGTATGCTGCAGATCACCTTCATCACCGATTTTGTCTGTCCCTACTGTCTGGTGGCGCGGGAGGCGCTGCGTCAGGCCATGCAGGAGACGGGGATCCGCGCCGTGGTCACCACCCTGCCCTACGAGCTGACCAGGGAGCCCGCGCCCCGTGTGGACACCTGCCACGACGAAAAGCGCAGGACCCGCTGGAAGACGCTGGAGAAATCCTGTCAGGAGCTGGGGCTGCCCATGAAGCTGCCGCCCAACGTCTGCCCGCGGCCGTACACGCGTCTGGCCTTCGAGGCGTGGCTGCACGCCTGCACGCTGGATCTGGGCGACGACTGGAGCGAGCGGATGTACCGGGCCTACTTCCTGGAGGAGAAGGACATCGGGGACATCGGGGTGCTGACGGCGGAGGCCGAGGCGGTGGGTCTGGACGCGGCCGACGTGGCGCACAAGCTGCGGACGGGCTTCTACACCAAGACCATGCAGGAAATGGAGAATACGGTGCTGCGCATCTTCCATCCGGATCACGTGCCGACGATGTTCATCAACAGCGTGGAGACGCCCATCCGCCATTACACCCGGGAGGAGATGGCGGAGCTGCTCCGCCGGGCGGAAGAGGGCTGAGCCCTGATTTTGCGGGATACAGTGCGAAGGAGGAACACAACCATGCTTGACAAGCAGCTTCAGCAGGAGCTGATCGCGAAGGGCCGGGCCTTCACCCGCGGCGCGCGGGAGGACGATCCCTATGAGGAAGCCTTTGAATCCGATCAGCAGCTGCGTCTGCCCCAGCCGCCCCTGTGCAAGGCGGCGGTCACCCCGGCGGAAAGCCACATTCCCCTGACGCGGGATTTTTCCGCCCTGCCCATGCGAAACGATCTGGTCAGCCTGATCCGCGACCGGCGCAGCGCCCGGGTGTACACCCGGGAAGCCGTGAGCCTTGATCAGCTGTCCTTCCTGCTGTGGGCCACGCAGGGGGTCAAGGACATCCGCGGGAAAAAGTACGCCACCATCCGCACGGTGCCCTGCGGCGGCGCCCGGCACGAGTTTGAGACGTATCTGCTGGTGCAGCGGGTGGAGGGCCTGAGGCCGGGGGCCTACCACTATCTGCCCATGGAGCATGCGCTGGAGTTCCTGCGTCCGGTGGAGGACGTGCCGGCCATGGCGGGGGCGACCCTGTGCGGGCAGACCTGGGCCGGGAAGGCCAATGTGGTGTTCTACTGGGCGATGACCGCCTACCGGGCGGAGTGGCGCTACGGTATCTACGCCCACCGGGTGGCGATGATCGACGCGGGGCATGTGGGGCAGAACCTGTACCTGGCCTGCACGGGGCTGGGGCTGGGAACCTGCGGCGTGGCGGCCTTCTCCCATGAGGAAACCTGCCGGCTCTTCGGCCTGGACGGCGAGGAGGAATACGTGGTCTACACCGCGCCGGTGGGCACGGTGCGCGAGGAGGATCGGGCGGCGGAGAAGGCCTTCTACCAGTTTGTGGAGGACGAGGGCCTGTGATCCGCTGCGAGCGGGTGACGGAGGCGAGGCTGTCCGCCGCGCTGGATCTGCGGGAGGCCTGCATGAAGGAGGCCTCCGGCCGGGACGCGCTGCCCGGGGATTTCCGGGCCCGGACGGCGCGCTATCTGCGGGAGGGGGATCAGCTGACCCTGCTGGCCCTGGCGGGGGACGTCTGCGCCGGATGCGCCACGCTGTGCTTTGTGCGGGTGCTGCCCACGGCGGAGCATCCCACGGGGCTTCGGGCGCACCTGATGAACGTGTATACCGTGCCGGCCTTCCGCCGCCGGGGGATCGCCCGGACGCTGGTGACCGCGCTGATCGGCGAAGCCCGGCAGAGGGGCGCGACGGAAATCGCCCTGGACGCCACGCCGGCCGGACGCCCGCTGTACCGGGCCCTGGGCTTCCGGGAGCGCGGCGAGGCCATGACGCTGCCGCTGGCGGAAGGGCTGTCCGGGGGATCCGCGCAGCCCTGAGGCGCCGCGGGATACGGCGGCCCCGCGGGGTACGCCGGCCATAAGGAGGAGCAACATGAACAGGAAAACCATCTATCTGGCGGGAGGCTGCTACTGGGGCGTGGAGAAGTACGTGGGCAGCATCCGGGGCGTGGTGGAGACGGAGGTTGGCTTTGCCAACGGGAGCGTCCCTGCGCCCAGCTACGCGCAGGTGAAGCACGGGGACACCGGCCATGCCGAGACCGTCCGGGTGGCGTACGACGGGGACGTGCTGCCGCTGGAGCGGCTGCTGTCGCTGTTTGTGCGGATCATCGACCCGGTGAGCGTGGACCGGCAGGGCGAGGACGTGGGGCATCAGTACCGCACGGGGATCTACTGGACGGACGAGGCCGACGCGCCCGTGGTGGACGCGGCCCTTGCCGCGCTGGAGGCGCAGGTGGGGCAGCCCCTGGCGGTGGAGCGGGGGCCGCTTGCGTGCTTCTACCCCGCGGAGGAGGCGCATCAGCGGTATCTGGACAAGAACCCCGGCGGCTACTGCCACGTGCCCTGGGCCATGATCCGCTGGGTGAAGGAGCAGGGCTGAAAAAAGTTTCACATTTGTCTACCCGATCCGCATGGAAAGGGACTTCTTCTGCGTTCCATAGGCAGAGAAACTGCTGCGGGAGGACAGGGGAATGACGTTACCGGACAGGGTGTATGGGTTTCTGGCCAGTCACAGGGGGTTTCCGATCCGGACGATCACGGTGTTCAACTATCTGCTGGAGGCGGCGCTTTTCGGCGGGCTGATGATCCTGCTGCTGCTGGCGGTGCGGCGGCTGCTGCGCAGGCAGATCGGCAGCGGGGTGATATACGCGGCCTGGCTGCTGGTGGCGGTGCGGCTGCTGGCGCCCATCGCGCTGCCCAATCCCGTCATGAACGAACTGCGCCCCACCTACTCCCAGGACGCCCAGGCGCGGCCGGTGGCGGATCAGGTGCGCGTGCGGTTTCAGGACGCGGCCATCACCCTGGGGGAAACGATGATGGAGCAGTCCGCCGATGGGGGCGGGGAAGCGGGGGCGGTGGCGTCGGCGGGCCGGATGGTGCAGGCGCTGGGGCTGTACACCGCCTACGGCTGGACGGGCAAGTGGATTCTGCTCATGTATCTGGCGGGGGCTGCGGGAGTGGCCGGATGGATGCTGTGGCGGAACGCGGCCTTCCTGCGCCGGATGAAGCGCGCCCGGGTGGGCGAGCTGCCGGAGACGCAGCGGGCGGCCTGGCTGGAGGTCTGCGGGCGGCTGGGGATGAAGCCCCTTCCGGTGTATCAGGCGGATCCTCTGCCGGGGGCGTGCCTGGTGGGGGTGATCCGCCCGTGGATCGCCCTGCCCCTGACCATGCGGGCGGAGGACGTTCCTCTGGCGCTGATGCACGAGCTGGCCCATCATCAGGCCCGGGACAACGTCTGGGCGCTGGTGCGGAACCTGTGCTGCGCGGTGCAGTGGTTCAACCCGCTGGTATGGGTGGGCGCCCGTGCCTGCCGCACGGACTGCGAGCTGGCCTGCGACGACCGCGTGGCGCGGCATCTGGACGAGGAGGGCCGTCAGGCCTACGCCCGGCTGCTGGTGAACGCCGCGGCCCGCCGCTGCACGCCGGGGCTTACGGTGGCCGCCACGGGCATGACGGTCAGCGGACGGCGGCTGAAAATGCGCGTCGCGGGGATTCTCCACAGCCCGCGGGTGCGCCGGTGGGCCTGCGGGATCTTCGCGCTGGCGTGCGCCGCCGCGCTGCTGATGGCCTTCGCCACCCGGGAAACCGCCGTGCCCGTCACGCAGACGGCCCCGGTGTATCAGCAGCTGCCGGATACCCTGGCCCTGGCGCAGGACCGCTATCCGGGCATGACCCTGGCGCGTCAGCCCATCGCCTCCCCGGAGGACGCGCTGACCATGGCCGCCCGGTACATGGGCTGCCTGCTCTTGTGGCACAGCCCGGACATGGGGCAGGGCGCGCTGCCCGCGGACGCCTTCGCCCTCGCCGCGCCGGAGGGCTGGTACGTCACGGGCGTCACGCCCAACGGCACCGCCCACTTTCTGCTCATGGACGACGCGGGCTGCCTGATATCCTACGCCACCAGCTATCTGGACTTCAAGGCGGAGCAGCCCTGGCAGGAGGCGCTCCCGGACAACACCGATGAGGCGCTGGCCAGCAGTCTGGGCATGGCGGCGGAGCTGTTCATGCAGGCATCCACGGCGGACAGCGTGCGTCTGAACGGCGCAGTGGCCATCGACGGCGGGGTGTACCTGACCGGCAGGGCGGACTTGGGCGGCAGGGAGTACAGCTTCACCCTGCGGGGCTCGGATCTGGCGATCATGGCCCTGGAGCCGCTGACGCTGGCGCGGGGCTCAGCCCTGTGGCCGGAGAAGGCCTGGTACGCCATGCAGGACTGGCTTTCGGCCAGCGGATCGGGCGCGGTGCTGCTCCGGGGGCTTCGGCTGGATGAGGCGGGCGCGCTGGAGGGCGTGGCGGCGCTGTATCCCGAGGGGGACGGGCTGGCGGAAGCGCAGCGGCTGAGCTTCGACCCGGCGACGGGGCAGGTCAGCGGCGCGGAGGTCATCCCCAACGCCCCGCCGGAGGCTTCGCCGGACGGGAGAAGCATCGTCCTGGGCGAAACGGACGGCTGGTATCAGCTGATCGGCGGGCAGTGGATGGTGCGCGCCCGGGACGGCGGCGCGGCCATGGAGGTGCAGGCGATCCGGACGATCACCCTGAGCGGCGAGGGCTATGCGCGGCGGGGCGCGGTGCCGGAGCAGCTGACGCTGGTGCGGGGCACGGCGGACGGGGAAGCCATCGCCTTCTACGTATCGGAGGAGGCCATGGCCCGGCGGGCAACGGAGGAGGCCTTCGAGCCGGATCCGGTGTACGAAGCCCATGTGCTGACGGTGGCCGGGGAGGAGATCCGGGTGAACGTGCTGCTGAAGCACAGCGTCTACCGGAGCTTCACCGCGCCGCCCGAGGGCGCAAGGGAGCCGGCGGAAATCCTGACCATCGCCCTGGAGGCGATCTGCCACCAGTTCGGGCAGGAGCCGGGGGCATTCGCGGATGCGCAGGTCGAGCTGGGCTATCGCGAGGAAGGCGGCGAGGGCGTGTGGCAGGTGGACGCGGCGGATCCGGCGAGCCCGGGCTTCGGCTACGAGCTGACGCTCAGCGACGGCACGGGCGACATCCTGCAGGTATGGGGGCCGTCGGACGGGAACGGGTGAGGAAAGCGCGGGTTTCTCCGGCGGGGTGATTGGCCGGGGTCAGCGGTGTCCGGCACCCTCCCCCGGGCCGGAAGCCGGGAACGGCAGCGGCATCGGCTGACGGGGGGTGCGGATTCCTCTCGGGCTGGTCGGTCTTTCAGGGGTCAGCGGTGGCCGTCCCCCTCCCCCGGGCCGGAAGCCGGGAACGGCAGCGGCGGGGACTCCGGTGATTACGGGCTTCGGCTGGCAACCGCTTCGGCTGACGGGGGACGCGGTTTCCTCTCTGGCGGGGCGGTCTTTCAGGGGTCAGCGGTAGCCGGCACCCTTCCCCGGGACGGAAGCCGGGAACGGCAGCGGCGGGGACTCCGGTGATCGCGGGCTTCGGCTGGCAATCGCTCCGGCTGACGAGGACGCGGGTTCCTCTCGGGCTGGGCGGCCTTTCAGGGGGAAGCGGTGGCCGAACCCTCCCCCGGGCCGGAAGCCGGGAACGGCATCGGCGGGGACACCGGTGATCGCGGGCTTCGGCTGGCAACCGCTTCGGCTGACGGGGGACGCGGTTTCCTCTCTGGCGGGGCGGCCTTTCAGGGGGCAGCGGTGACCGGCACCCTCCCCCGGGCCGGAAGCCGGGAACGGCAGCGGCGGGGACACCGGTGATCGCGGGTTTCGGCTGGCAGCGGCATCGGCTGATGAGGCGCGCGGGTTCCTCTCTGGCAGGGCGGTCTTTCAGGGACAGCGGTGGCCGACACCCTCCCCCGGGCCGGAAGCCGGGAACGGCATCGGCATCGGCTGACGGGGACGCGGGTTCCTCTCCGGCTGGGCGGCCTTTCAGGGGGAAGCGGTGGCCGAACCCTCCCCCGGGCCGGAAGCCGGGAACGGCATCGGCGGGGACACCGGTGATCGCGGGCTTCGGCTGGCAACCGCTTCGGCTGACGGGGGACGCGGGTTCCCCGGCTCGGCTGGACATCCGGGGCGCGGGCTTTTCCCCGGTGTCGAATCCCTCATGGGGCGCAGACCATGGAACGCGTCCCATTTTTTTTCCCGCGGCAGGACTTCGGCCCCGGCGGGCGAATGTCAGTAGCAGCTCATGACAAAGGAGTTCGTTGTATGCAGGCGCGTACCCGGGATATGACCAAGGGCAGTCCGCTGCGGCTGATCCTGGCCTTCTGCCTGCCCATTGTGGCGGGGAATCTGTTCCAGCAGCTTTACAGCCTGGTGGATACGCTGGTGATCGGCCGGATCGAGGGCGTGACCGCTCTGGCGGCGGTATCGGCGGCGGGCTGGCTGGACTGGACGGTGCTCAGCGCGGCCATCGGTCTGGCCCAGGGCTTCGCCATCGAGATCGCCCAGCGCTTCGGCGGCGGCGAGTACGGCCCGATGCGTCAGGCCGCCGGGCAGAGCATCCTGCTGGCCGTGGGGCTGACGCTGCTCATCGAGACGCTGGCGCAGGTCTTCCTGCATCCGGTGCTGGTGCTGATGCAGAGCCCCGACAACACCATCGCCCTCACCGAGCATTATCTGCGGATCATCTTCGCCGGGCTGCCGGTGGTGATGGCCTACAACCTGTTCAGCGGCGCGCTGCGCTCCGTGGGCGACAGCCGTACGCCCCTCGTCGCCATGACCATCGCCTCCCTGTGCAACATCGCCCTGGACGTCCTCTTCGTGGGCGCGCTGCGCTGGGGCGTGACGGGCGTGGGCGCGGCTACGGTCATGAGCCAGTGCGTCTCCTGCGCGATCTGCTTCGCGGCCCTGGCAAGGCTTCCCATCATGCGTCTGCGGCGCGGGGATTTCCAGCCCCGGCCCCCCATGCTCCGCAGACTCCTGAGCCTTGGCCTCCCCGTGGCCTGCCAGAACCTGATCATCTCCTTCGGCGGGCTGGTGCTGCAGACCGTGGCGAACAGCTTCGGCTTCCTGTTCATGGCAGGGTTCAACGCCGCCATGCGCCTCACCGGGCTGATCGAGCTGGCAGGTGTTTCCATCGGCAGCGCCATGGGCACCTTCGCCGGGCAGAACCTGGGCGCCGGCAAGCTGGACAGGGTGCGGCTGGGCCTGCGGCGCTCGGCGCAGATCGCCGCGGTCATGGCGCTGCTGGTGGCGGCGTGCATGGTGCTCTTCGGCCGGCCGGTGCTGGGCCTGTTCCTTGACGATGACCCCGCCGTGGTGGATCAGGTGCTGACCATCGGCTGCCGGTACCTGAACGTGATGAGCCTGGGTCTGCCGATGCTGTACATGCTCTTTGTGTACCGCTCAACGCTGCAGGGCCTGGGGGATACCTTCGTGCCGATGCTCTCGGGCGCGGTGGAGCTGGTCATGCGCGTGGGCGCGGCGCTGCTGCTGCCCCGGCTCATCGGGGAATGGGGCGTGTACATCGCGGAAATCATGGCGTGGATCGGCGCGGCGATCCTGCTGATCTGGGGATATTACCGGCGGATCCGCCTGCTGGAGGAGCAGATGCGGTGACGCGCTGATCGGGAAAAAACGGTGCAGCGGGGAGAAGTCCCCTGCCGCGCCGGGTGCATGCCGTATGGTCAAGCCGCCGCGTCCGACGCTTCCGGGCGCGGCTTTTCCGTGCCTGCCGGGGGGAAGCGCCCGCGCATCCCGGCGGGAGTGCCTTCCGGAGGGGCCGATGCGCTGATGCTCCGCTCTGCGAAAAAAGCCGGCGCAATGGAGGAATCAGGCCTTCCATCGCGCCGGGTGCATGCCGTATGGTCAAGCCGCCGCGTCCGATGCTTCCGGGCGCGGCTTTTCCGTGCCTGCCGGGGGGAAGCGCCCGCGCATCCCGGCGGGAGTGCCTTCCGGAGGGGCCGATGCGCTGATGCTCCGCTCTGCGAAAAAAGCCGGCGCAATGGAGGAATCAGGCCTTCCATCGCGCCGGGTGCATGCCGTATGGTCAAGCCGCCGCGTCCGATGCTTCCGGGCGCGGCTTTTCCGTGCCTGCCGGGGGGAAGCGCCCGCGCATCCCGGCGGGAGTGCCTTCCGGAGGGGCCGATGCGCTGATGCTCCGCTCTGCGAAAAAAGCCGGCGCAATGGAGGAATCAGGCCTTCCATCGCGCCGGGTGCATGCCGTATGGTCAAGCCGCCGCGTCCGATGCTTCCGGGCGCGGCGATTCCACGTGTGTCATCAGGGCAGATCCTCCAGCGAATACCCCCGCGCCCAGCAGGCCTCCAGCATGGCCCGCGCCACCCCCAGGGAGACGTAGTCCCGCTGCTGAAAGCCGTAATCCTTCTGGAAGGATCGCACCGCCTTGTCCGTGTCCGCGCCGTACTTGCCGTCGATGGGCCCCTGGTAATAGCCCAGCTTCTTCAGGCAGCACTGCACCCAGCGGGCGCCGGTGGTCACCCGGGGCACCATGTCCTGCAGGTTGCTGTTGATGTAGTCCATGCTTCCGGCGGAGCCGCCCGTCATGATGGAGGCCATCCGCTCGTAGAAGCCGCCCACATAGACCGGCACCAGCCTGCTGCCCAGGCGGGCCGCCAGCGCGTCCACCACGGTCTGATCCACCTGCCCGGGATAGTTCGGATAGCCGCAGCTGGCCATGAACGCGGTGATCTCCTGGGCGGTGTGGATCCCCAGATGCCCCGTCACGTCCCAGATTTCCCCCTGATAGTACACGCCGGTGGCTTTCAGCTGCGTCTGCACCCACAGGACCGCCATGTTCATGCTGTTCTGGCCGTACGCCTGCTGCAGACGCGGTACGCCCATGTCCCAGCCCTCCGGCTGATACGCCTGGGAGACAGATCCGCCCGAACTGAAGGCGATCACCGTCCACGCGGAATCCTCCGACTGCGTGCTGCCGTCGGCGATGGTGTAGTACACCCGCGCCTTGTATATGCCCTCCTGCGTCCAGGCGGGGAACCACTGATTGCCCACGTTCCGCTCCGTCAGCACCACATGCCCCGCCTCGTCCAGCAGCTGATAGACAAAGCTGTTCCCCGCATGATCATTGTCCTCGTCGTACCCGACCCGGATGGCGTTCCCTTCCACATAGATGAACGGCCCCCTGATGCTCACGGCCTCCGCCGTGCAGAGCGCCAGGCAGACCGTCACCGCCATCACCGCCGCCAGCAGCCTCTTCACGCGCAGCATCCCCTTTTTTCCACGGATTCCCTGCACTCAGTATAGCATTGGCAAACATTGCCTGTCAACGGATCGCCCGGAGGATTCGCGCCCGACCCGGGGCTCCCCCTTCCGCGCAGAAAAATCCGCCCGGACGGCGTCATGCATCGTCCGGGCGGATTGCTGTTCAGTCGGGGTCGTCGTCATCGGGAGCGCTGCCGTCCTCCGGCCCGTCGTCATACAGCCCCAGGCCGACAACGTTTTTGCAGACCGCAAGGCCGCTCAGCGCCACCCAGCCTAACGCCGCCCAGGAGGGAATGTCCACGCAGCCCATGCCGTCCAGGCAGGCGGCGGCCAGCAGCACCGCCAGCAGCGCAAGCATGGCGATCCACCAGCCCTTCTGGGAGGGCGTCAGGCGCTTCCAGGAGAGATTGCGCCAGTCGCCGTTGGCCATGGAGAACACCTCCTCTTACTTCAGGTTTTCCGGGTTCAGGGGCAGCAGATCCTCCGGCACGAACAGACCGTCGCGGCGGATCAGCTCGCCGTCGAAGTACATGTCGCCTCCGCCGTATTCCGGCGTCTGGATGCACACCAGATCCCAGTGGATGGCGGACTGGTTGCCGTTGTCGCACTCGTCGTAGCAGCGGCCGGGGGTGAAGTGGAACGAGCCCGCGATCTTCTC
This sequence comes from Aristaeellaceae bacterium, assembly GCA_051886675.1. Taxonomy (GTDB): domain Bacteria; phylum Bacillota; class Clostridia; order Christensenellales; family Aristaeellaceae; genus UBA11524. The sequence goes on along the minus strand of JBJEYH010000239.1, from coordinate 2,955 downwards.
GTCAAAGAGGGTGTCCTTGATGGCGGAGGTGATGTAGGGGTTCACGCCGATGGCGAACTCGCCCACCGCCCGCGCGCCGGGATCGGTGTCCAGGATCTGGTTCAGCCGCCCGGTGTCGTTGCAGGTGGCCTCGACGATGTAGCCGTCCCGGAACACCAGGCGGATGTTCTCGAACACCTTGCCCTGGTAAAGGCTGGGGGTATTGTAGGTGATCACGCCGTTGATGGAGCCCACCACAGGCGCGGTGAACACCTCGCCGTCGGGGATGTTCAGCTTGCCGTCGCACTTGATGCCCGGCAGGCCCTTGATGGAGAAGGTCAGATCGGTGCCCCGGCCGGTGATGTGCACCTGATCGGCCCGGTTCAGCCGTTCCACCAGCGCGTCCATGGCCCGGGACATCTTGCCGTAGTCCAGGTTGCACACGTTGAAGAAGTGCTCCTCGAAGGCCTCGGTGCTCATGCCGGCCTGTTGGGCCATGGAGGGCGTGGGATAGCGCAGCACCACCCACTTGGTCTGCGGGACGCGGATCTGCCCGTGCACCCTGCTGCCGTAGTGCCGGGCGTAGAGGGCGGAACGCTCGGCGGGGACGTCGCCGGTCTCGTACATGTTGTCGCCGCCGCGCACGCCGATGTAGGCCTGGCACTCGCTCATGCGCTTGCCGTCGCCCTCGGCCAGCCAGTCCAGCTGACCCTCGGTGTAGCCCATGCCCAGGGCGCGCTCCACCTTGGGATCGCGCAGCATCACATAGGGCACGCCGCCCGCGGCATAGACCTCTTCCACCAGCTGGGCGATGAATTCCGCCGGAATGCCCGTGCCTTCGATCCAGACCTTTTCGCCGGGCTGCACGGAGCAGGAATAGTTGACCAGGTTATGGGCCAGGGTGACCATGCGGGGATCCTTCATGACTGTATGCCTCCGTTGATCTTGATGATTGAACCAGCGCCGGAGAAGCCGGGCGCAGGGCTTTTCCACCAGGTAGGTGACCAGGAACGCCAGCAGCAGCGACAGCCCGAAGCACAGGCAGGTGTAGGGGTACTGCCAGGCGGTTTCCGCGGCCATGTGGGGGTTGGGGTTCACGGACGGGGGGATGCCCAGACGCTTCAGGTGCACCGCCAGGTTCTGATGGATCAGGTAATAATTCATCGATACGGCGGCCAATTCCTTCATGACCCGGTTGCCCATGAGGAACCGCACAGGCTTCACCGCGAAGGGCAGCGCCAGCATCAGCCCGGCGAGGGCCAGGGAAAACACGGGGCGGCGGGTCATCTGCCCGGACTGGATGGCGGCGTAGTTGCCCGAGGAGGCCTGGGCCCTGAGGATCAGGATCAGCGCCCACACGCACAGGGCGGCGGCGGCGGTGGCCGCCACCTGCAGGGCTGCGCGGACGCCGCGCTTTTTCACCCGCCGGTACCACTGCGTCATCCGGACGTAGACCAGCGCGGCAAGCATCCCCAGCGCGTACACGTCCAGGAAGGAGGGCAGCTGATTGACCACCATGGAATAATCCGACAGCGCCCACAGGCACCAGCCCCGCCACAGCCACGCGGCGGCGACCATGGACAGAAGGGTGGTCTTTGGCTTTTTCATGGCGGCGCGGGCCAGGAAGGGGTAAAGCAGGTACGCCTGCATCTCAATGACGAGCGTCCAGCTGGCCACGCCGATGGGCGTGCTGATGTAGGTATCCGCCCAGAAGGTGGCGGTGAAGGTCAGATGGGCGAACACATCCTTGACCATGCTCTGGGGATTGGCGTACAGATGCCATGGAATCGCCACGCCGAAGAGCATCACCAGGGTAATGAAGTAATAGCTGGGCACCACGCGCATGACGCGCTTCCTGTAAAACTCGCGCTGATCGGGAACAGGCTCGCCCTCCAGCATGCTGCGGGCGTAGGGCAGGAACAGCAGGAACCCGCTGAGCAGGATGGTGCCGTCCACAGGCATATAGCCCGAGCGCACCAGAAAGTCCAGCGATACGCGTCCCACACAGGGCGTCAGCCAGCTCTGCTGCCAGATATGGTACCAGCTGACGATGAACACCAGCACCACCCGCACCCCGTCCAGCTCCGGGATTCTCCTGCTCGACGGCGCGTAGGCCTTTCCCTTCATGCAATCACGCTCCTTGCTCCATGACAGTATAGCAGGTTTTTCGGGGTTCGGGAAGTGGTAATTGAGGGGACGCGGGGGCTCCCCGGTGGGCAGTGCCCACATCCGGCACGCGATGGGGGTGTGCGCCTTCGGTCGGAGTGATTGCGCGTGGGGCAGGGGGGACGCTGGGGCTCCCCGGTGGGCAGTGCCCACACCCGGCACGCGATGGGGTTGCGCGCCTTCGGTCAGAGTGATTGCGCGTGGGGCAGGGGGGACGCTGGGGCTCCTCGCCCCAGACCCTCGCCAAAGAGCCTTCGGCTCTCTGGACTCTCATTCGGGGGGATCTTCATTGGGCGGAGGCCCGGCTCGCGGAGGGCGAGCCGGGCTTGCGGGGGTCACGGCGCGCATACGGGCGCGCCGCGACGCGGAGCCTGCGAGGCTCTCCCCTTCCGTCACGGCATAGCCGTGACACCTTCCCCGCTGGGGAAGCTCCTTTTGGTGCGCGAGCTCGGGCGGGGCTCCGCTACGGTCGCCCCGCTTCGCCCATACGCGCGCGTCCCCTTTCGGGGGCAGGAGGCGGCGACCTCCTGCGGAGGCCGACGGAGGTTACTCCTGCTCCTCCGGCCATGGGGCGGGCAGGAGGATATGCTGCTTGTCCGCACCGGCACAACCGGTGCCGTTCCCACGACAACGGGTGCAGGAGCTGGCTCCTGCACCCGTTGATGGCACTATATCTGGCAAGGACACGGGGATCGCATCCCGTGCGCGGGCCGCAGCCCACCGCCGGGGTTCGGGGCAGGCAGCCCCGGCTCCGGGGGTCCAGGGGGCACTGCCCGCTGGGGGCCTCCACGACCGCGTCGCGGCGCACCC
>JBJEYH010000238.1:0-16181 GCA_051886675.1 Aristaeellaceae bacterium | reverse complement strand
GGCCGTCTGCCCGCTGGCGGATGCAGCCGTCGCCGTTGGCGCGCTTCTTGGGCATGTGGGTCACCTCCGTATCTGGTTCTTCTTATTCGATGTCCAGGTCGATCTGCTCGTCATCCGGGACGTCAATGGACAGGCTCTGGTGATACTGCTCGGCCAGCATGGTCCGCTGGAAGGGCGCGCTGGGGTCGATGCGGGCAACCAGCGCCTCCAGATCGTCCAGGGAGACATGGAAGAACTCCTTGCGCAGATTGACCTTGTTCACGCGCTGGGCGTTCAGCTCCTTGTGCAGGGCGTTCTCCAGCGCCACGGCGTCCTCGGAGAAGATGAAGCTGTGCACGTCGAAGGGGAACGGTACACTGGCGTCGCCCAGCTCGTTCACGCGCTCCTGGGGCTCCAGGCGGCGGGTCATGCCGATCTTGAACACATCATCGCCAAAGGAACCAAGATTGCTAATGATGTAAACCGTGCCGGCCTTGCCGTTCTGCAGGTTGATGATCTGTTCCTTTTTATCGCTGACCGACCGCATCTGCTGTGTCAGCACCGCCAGGCGGGCCTTCAGCTGCTCGATTTCCTGCTGCTCTGCGGAGACCTCCAGCAGCTGCTGAACGCGATTCATCTCCTGCTGATACTTCTTCTCCTCATTTTCAACCTGTTTGCGCTGGGCCTCCAGCTGCTTGCGCTCCTCTGCCTCCTGTCGCATCTGCTCCCGCAGGGCGCGCTGCTCCTCCTTGGCCCGCTCACGCTGCACATAATACTCGTACTCAATCCTGACCGCTTCGATATACAGCGCCTCGATCTGGCCGATGAAGCGGTTCAATGTACCAACGATGCTCTGGTTGCCCTCCGATGCAATGACGTAGTACCTGGACGTGATCGCCTTGACCTTCTCCACGGCGGCATCCATCTTGCCGAAGGACAGCTCGGTCAGGATCAGATTCATCTCAGCGTGCAGGGCCATGACCATCAGCTTGTAGATGGTGGCATTGGCCTTGGTGGTGTAGTGGGCCTGATAGGCCTCCGTGACCTCCACAATCTTCTTCTCATTCTGCCGGTACATGGCCCGAAGGGTTTTCATGGTCAGGCACTTGAGTTCCGGCTCCTGCCCCACAATCTCCGCCAGATCACAGGCGAACATGGGCATCATGGCAAGCCTGTCCGATGCAGGATCCATGAACGCATCCATGGCATACTGCATGCTTTTGTAGACGGTCTTGGCCTTGATGATGCGGTTTTCAGCGGTTTTCAGCTTCTTTTCCGTCTGTTCGCATCCGGCCGTGAGCATGGCAAGGCGATCCTGCAGTTCTGCCAGGCGCGGTGTCAGCTCGGCCAGCTCGGCCTGCACCTGCTGTTCCCGTATCTCCAGCTGCCGCTGGGCTTCTGTCCGGGCAGCATCCATCGCTTCCGCCAGAAGGGCCTGCGCATTCATGGCGCGCTTCTCGATGGCCGCTGCGCGCAGCCTGGCTTCATTGTTGCGGATCTCAGCTTCTTCGGCATGCTTGCGCTGAATGTCGACCGCTGCGCAGGCAGGGCACAGACCCTGCTTGTTCACACGGAGAAACAGACCCTTTTTCCCGCACTCGGAACACCTGGCCATGAAGATCATCCTTTCTTTGGTAGATGGATAGATTTACTGCTTCCTGTGCGCCTGCAGGATGGTGATCGCGTCCGAGCGGGCACGGTCGTCGGCAGCACGGTAGGCCTTCAGGTGGGCGTACTCCGCCTCCGTCAGGATCATGCGCAGCTTCTCCTGGGCTTCCTCGTAGTCCATGATTGTCACGTTGTCGTCATCGCGGAAGTCGTCCAGGGTCTTGCCAAGGGCATAGGCGATGGCCCGCAGCGTTTCCACCTGCGGATCCCTGGTGATGCCCGCGCTGATCTTCTTCACCGTGCTCACCGGTACGCCGGCCTTCTTCGCCAGCTCGTCAATGGACAGGCCCGCTTCCCGGCGATACAGGCTGATCTGGTCCTTCAGTTCCATGCTCGCGTCCTCCTTCTGCTTGACAGTTTACAATATGGAACCTGTCATGTCAAGCAGAAAAGTTCCGATTTTTGACCCGCAAATTCATTTTTCATGTTGACAAGTTCCATTAATGGTGCTATTATGCACTTGCAGGTTCCAAATTATGAACCGTCAGGAGGTGGAAACTTTGAACCAACAGCCCATGTACCCTGTGCTGGCCGGGAAGATGGCAGAGCGCGGCATCAAAAAGAGCACCGTTGCCGGTGCCCTGAAGTGTTCCATGCGCGCCTTCTACAACAAGATGAACGGCGTGACGGACTTTACCTGGTCGGAGGCGTGCATCCTGCAGCGGCGCTTCTTCCCGGACTGCTCCAAGGAGGAGCTGCTGCAGAGGAGGACGCCCATCGACCATGCCAACCAGTGAAGGAAAGGAGGTTCCCCCACATGCCCGACAAGGCCGTCTACACCGTTGCCGACGTGGCCCGGGAGCTTCGCATCAGCAAGCCCACCGCCTACGACATCGTCCACCGCCAGGACTTCCCCAAGATCATGGTGGGCCGGTGCATCCGCATCCCCAGGGAGGCGTTCCTGGACTGGCTCAACAAGGAGGTCAACCATGCGCACTGATGTTCGCATTCTTGACGTGCCCCGCCGTCCCTGGTGGGTGCGCTTGCTCTCCCGCATGGGCTGCCGGGTGGGCTGGCAGCCCCTCCCTCTTTTCCGGCCATCACCGGGGGCAAGCCCCGGCGCTGGCTACAGCGGCGCAACGCAAGCGTTGCATCCGCTTAGTCGGGGCGCAAGGCCCCTCCCTCTTTTTCGGCCATCACCGGGGACAGGCCCCGGCGCTGGCTACAGCGGCGCAACGCAAGCGTTGCATCCGCTTAGTCGGCCTGACGGCCTCCCTCCCGGCCGCGACCGCATCGACCCCTCTCTCCCCTATGGCCACTGGGCCGCCGGCTGGGAACGCCCGGCCATCCCCCCGACTTTTTCTTCAACAAAGCGCCCGCAGGCGGCTGGCACCACCGGCGGGCATGGGGCGAATCGTTTGGCAACAATTCGCTTTGATTTTACCACAAAAGGCGGTGAAACGCAATGACCGCCGCCGATTCCCCCATCCTGACCGCCGGGCTGGATCTGGCCCGGGACATCCCCCTGCTGCCCGTGGAGCGCATCCGGGAGGGCCTGTGCGACCGCTGCGGCGGCGACCCCGCCGTCTGCCTGGAACAGTGCCAGCGCATGTGCGCCTTCGGGCGGCGGTTCGTGGCCCTGTGCCGCGACAAGCCCCCGCGCCCTATCCCCCAGTGGCAGAGGAACATGGTCGACGCCGCCATCGCCCGGGCGAAAGCCTGCCAGCAGTACCTGAACGGCGGCTGCGACGAGGCCACCGCCATCAGCCTGGCAGGCTACAAATCGAAATCCGGCTGGGCCACCGCCCGGAAGAAGTACGCACAGCACCTGGTGGGCCTTCCGCCCATGAAAGCAAAGGAGGTACCCCTGATGAACAGCACACCCAGCTCCGTCCGCGTCACCCAGGTCACCGGCAGAACCGCCATCTTCCAGCTGGAGGAGGACGGCCGGCTGTCCATCCGCTCCCAGACCGTCGATCTGAACGGTGAACCTCACATGGAACCACAGCTGCTCCGCTGCTTCCTGCGCGAGCTGCAGGAGGCCCTCGACATCCTCACGGCGGAGGAGGCGACCGTCCATGACCCCTGAGGTGTGGCGACTGCGCGGGGATGAGAACATGGCCATGCGGGCCATCGCGGCGGCGCTGAACCTGTTCACGGACAGGAAGCTGATGGGCGCGCTGGAGCGGCGCATCGACGCGGTGCCGCCCATGCGGCGGGAGCTGGAGGCCGTGACCCGCATGACGGAGGATCTGCTGTCCAACCTGTGCCTGACCGTCCCGCCGGAGCAGCGCACCGCCCTGGTGCGGAACCTTGCCTGGCAGGAGATCACCGTGGGCGTGCGGGCGGCGGCCTCCGCGCCGGAATACTGCCTTGTCCGCCTGAATGACCTGCAGACCCTCACCGACTACGCCCTGCGGGCCGAGTGCTACCTGTGCGACAAGTCCGAGGGGCAAGCCCGGGCCTGTCCCCTGCGCGCCGCCCTGGACGGCTGCACCGTCCATACCCTGCCCCGCTACCGGGGCTGCAGCTACCGGGGCGCTTCGGTGGAGGAAGGAACGCCCTGGCCCCAACCACCACAGATCAACCATGAAGAAAGGAAGGAATCCCCATGAGTGACCCCATCCGCATCATGAGCCTGCAGCTGGAGAACGTCAAGCGCGTCCGGGCTGTGGCGCTGACCCCCACTCCCACCGGCCTGACCATCCTGGGCGGGCGCAACGGCCAGGGAAAAACGAGCGTATTGGACGCCATCGCCTGGGCCCTTGGCGGCGACCGCTACCGGCCCTCCGAGCCGCAAAGGGACGGCTCTGTCCTTCCCCCGGCCATCAACGTGACCCTCTCCAACGGCCTGAGGGTGGAGCGCAAGGGCAAATCCTCCGCCCTCACCGTCACCGACCCGGAAGGCCGCCGCTACGGCCAGGCCCTGCTGAACGAGTTCGTGGGGCAGTTCGCCATCGACCTGCCCCGGTTCCTGCAGGCCTCCGACCGGGACAAGGCCGACACGCTGCTGAAGATCATCGGCGTGGGGGATCAGCTGCGCGACCTGGAACGCCGGGAGCAGGACACCTACAACCGCCGCCACGCCCTTGGGCAGATCGCCGACCAGAAGGCGAAGTTCGCCCGGGAGATGCCCCTGTACGAGGGCGTGCCGGAGGAGCCCGTCTCCGCCTCCGACCTGATCCGCCAGCAGCAGGCCATCCTCCTGCGCAACGCCGAGAACCAGCGCAAGCGGGAGCGTCGGGCGCAAATCGCCCGGCAGGTGGATGAACTCGCCGCCAAGCTGGAATCTCTGACGCAGCAGCTGGCTGCCGCCCGGGCCGACCTGGCCGTGGCGGAAAAGGACGCCATCGACCTGCACGACGAATCCACCGCAGAGCTGGAAGCGAACATCCGTTCTGTCGAGGACATCAACCGCAAGGTGCGCGCCAACCTCGACCGGGAGAAGGCCCAGGAGGACGCGCAGCAGCTGTCCGATGAGTACAACAGCCTGACCGTGCAGCTGGACAACCTCCGGCAAATGAAGCGCGACCTGCTGGGCGGCGCGAAGCTGCCCCTGCCCGGTCTCACCGTGGAGGGCGGGAAGCTGCTCTACCGGGGCCACGCCTGGGACGGCATGAGCAGCAGCGATCAGCTGATCGTTGGCACGGCCATCGCCAGGGCCTTGCAGCCGGCCTGCGGGTTCGTGCTGCTGGACCGGCTGGAGCAGCTGGATGAGGACACGCTGCATAGGTTCGGCCAGTGGCTGGAGGACAACGGCCTGCAGGCCATCGCCACCAGGGTGGGCACGGGCAGCGAGTGCACGGTGATCATCGAGGACGGGTGCGTGGCGGGGGCCTCTGCATCCGCGCCTGCCGAACCGACCTGGACGAAAGGAGTGTTCTAAGTGGAACTCACCACCGGAAGAATCCCCACCGCCATCAAGTGCTGCCTGTACGGCCCGGAGGGCATCGGCAAGAGCACCTTCGCAAGCCGTTTCCCGCGCCCTGTGTTCATCGACACGGAGGGCAGCACCAACCAGATGGACGTGTCCCGCGCCCCCGTTCCCCGCTCCTGGAGCGAGCTGATGCAGCATGTAGCGTACTTCATCCAGCACCCGGAGGGTCTGGGCACGCTGGTCATTGACACGCTGGACGCTGCCGAGCGGCTGTGCATCGACCAGTTCTGCGCCCAGAAGAAGCTGGACGGCATCGAGAGCATGGCCTACGGCAAGGGCTATGTGTACATTGCCGAGGAGTTCGGGCGGCTGCTGAACAGCCTGGAGCAGCTGCGCGCGAAGGGTGTACACATCGTACTGACGGCCCACGCCCAGCTTCGCAAGTTCGAGCAGCCGGACGAGATGGGCTCCTACGACCGCTGGGAACTGAAGCTTGGCAAGAAAACCGCGCCCTTGGTCAAGGAATGGGTTGATCTGCTGCTGCTGGCCAACTACAAGACCATCGTGGTGAACGTGGACGGCCAGGGCGCGAGCAAGGGCAAGAACAAGGCCACCGGCGGCATGAGGGTGATGTACGCCAGCCATCACCCCTGCTGGGACGCGAAGAACCGCTTCGGCCTGCCGGACGAGATGCCCTTCGACTACGGGCAGATTGCCCATCTGGTGTATGACCTGTCCGCAAGGCATGAGGAACAGTCCGACGCCGCCGCGCCCGGGCCCTCTGTCCTGACGGAGCTCATGACGGCTGTGCCGCCCGGGCAGGAAGCCGCGCCGGGCATCCCGGAGGCCCTGGCGTCGCTGATGGCGGCGAATGCCGTGCAGCCGGCGGAGATTCAGGCGGTGGTGGCCCGGAAGGGGTACTTCCCGGCGGACATGCCCATCGGGGATTATCCGGAGGACTTCGTCCGGGGGGTGCTGATTGCCGCCTGGCCGCAGGTGGAGGATGCAGTCCTGCAGGCCCGCCTGGAGCCCACGCCCTTCTGAGGACGCAGAGATTTCGCCTCTGCGGAGGCGACCAAAGGGCTTTCCGATCGCCCTTTGGAAACCTTCGGGGTCGCCCTTTATCAACAAGCAGAGTTTTGAGTTAGAAAGGAGACACAACATCATGGATCAGTACAACACGAACACCCCCGACCGCGAGCTGGACTGGGGCGACGAAATCAACCAGGACGCCCGGGAGATCATCCTCCTGCCCGAGGGCGATTACCCCTTCCAGGTGGTGAACCTCGAGAAGGCCCGCCACACCCCCCGGGAGGGCAGCAAGATTCCCCCCTGCAACAAGGCCATCCTGACCCTGCGCGTCACTGCCCCGGAGGGATTGCAAACTGACCTGCGGCTGAACCTGTACCTGCACACCTCCCAGGAGTGGAAGCTGGGCGAATTCTTCTGCGGCATCGGGCAGAAGCGCAAGGGCGAGCCCCTGCGCATGAACTGGGCGGCGGTGATCGGCTCCCGGGGCCGGTGCCACGTCAAGCAGCGGCCGTGGAAGGACACCATGGTCAACGAGATCGCGCGGATCCTCCCGGCGGAGGATGTTCCTGCCCAGGCGCCCTGGCAGGGCGGGTATCAGCAGCCCCAGGGCTATCAGCAGCAGACCATGGCCTATCCCCAGGGCGGATATACGCCGGGCAAGTTCTGACGACCACCGGCGGGGCGGAGCGCATCAGGCCTCCGCCCCGCCTGCCATTGATACCAATGAAAGGTTGTGATTCGTTTGGCAATGACCCTTCGCCCTTATCAGGAGGAAGCCCGCCGGGCCGTGTGGGCCGAGTGGGACAAGGGCGTACAAAAAACGCTGCTGGTGCTGGTCACCGGCGGCGGGAAAACCATCATCTTCAGCAAGATCATCGAGGACTGCGTCCGCCGTGGGGAGCGCGTGCTGGTGCTGGCACACCGGGGCGAGCTGCTGGATCAGGCGGCGGACAAGTTAGCCAAATCCACGGGATTGCAGTGCGCGGTGGAGAAGGCCGAACAGAGCTGCCTGGGCAGCTTCCTGCGGGTGGTGGTGGGCTCGGTGCAGACACTGCAGCGGGAAGCCCGGCTGCAGCAGTTCCCGGCGGACTACTTTGACACCATCATCATCGACGAGGCCCACCATGCCCTGGCCGAGGGCTACCGGCGGGTGCTGGAGCATTTCCCGGCAGCCCGGGTGCTGGGCGTCACCGCCACCCCCGACCGGGGCGACATGAAGAACCTGGGTCAGGTGTTCGACTCCCTGGCCTACGAGTACACGCTGCCCCGGGCGGTGCAGGAGGGCTACCTGGCCCCGATCCGCGCGCTGACCGTGCCGCTGACCCTCGACATCAGCCAGGTGGGCATCCAGAACGGCGACTACAAGGCCGGGGAGGTTGGCAGCGCGCTGGAGCCGTACCTTCACCAGATCGCGGATGTGATCGCGAAGGAATGCGCGGCCCGCCGGACGGTGATCTTCCTGCCGCTGGTGGCGACGGCCCGGAAGATGCGGGACATCCTGCGGGAGAAGGGCATGCGGGCCGACGAGGTGAACGGCAATTCCCCCGACCGGTCGGAGATCCTGAGCCGCTTCCAGCGTGGGGAAACCACCGTGCTGTGCAACGCCATGCTGCTCACCGAGGGCTGGGACTGCCCGCAGGTGGACTGCATCGTGGTGCTGCGGCCCACGAAGCAGCGGGGGCTCTACTGCCAGATGGTGGGCCGGGGCACCCGCCTGTACCCGGGGAAGGATCACCTGCTGCTCCTCGACTTCCTGTGGCACACGGAGCGTCACCAGCTGTGCCGTCCGGCGCATCTGGTGGCGAAGTCCCCGGAGGTGGCGGAGAAGATGGTGGCCAATCAGGAGGCCGCTGCGGGAAACCCCGAGGCCGTCGACCTCCTGGCCGCCGAGGCTCAGGCCGAGAGCGACGTGGTGGCCCAGCGGGAGGAGGCTCTGGCCAAGCAGCTCAGCGAGATGCGCCGCCGCAAGCGGGCGCTGGTGGATCCGCTGCAGTTCGAGATGTCGATCGCGTCGGAGGACCTTGCCGGGTACGTGCCCACCTTCGGCTGGGAGTGCGAGCCCGCCAGCCCCAAGCAGCTGGAGACCCTCGAGCATCTGGGCATCTGCCCGGACGGCATCGAGAACGCGGGCAAGGCGTCGCTGCTTCTGTACAAGCTGAACAAGCGGCGGGCCATGGGGCTGACCACGCCCAAGCAGATCCGCTTTCTGGAGGGGCGGGGGTTCCGGCACGTGGGCCAGTGGCCCTTCGGCGAGGCGAAGCGGCTGATCGACCGGATCGCGGCGAACAACTGGCGGGTACCCTCCGGCATCGTGCCGGAGACGTACAGGCCGGAGGTACAGGAAGGAGGGACTTTCCCGTGGTGAGGCTGAACGACGCGCAGCGGTCGCTGGTGGAGCAGAATCTGCCGCTGGTGGGGTTTGTGCTGCGCAGGCGCTTCCCGGGGCAGTTCACGGGGGCGGACCGGGAGGACGCGCTGCAGGAGGGCTTCATCGCCCTGTGCAAGGCGGCGGTGGGGTACAGGCCGGGGAGCATCGCCTTCAGCACCTACGCCTGCCGGTGCATTTATGTGGAGCTTCTCAAGTCCATCCGCCTGAGCCGCGCCGCCTGCCGCAACCCGGCCATGGAGGCCGCCTCCCTGGACGATGAGGACTTCCACCTGCAGGCAGTATCGCCCGTGCGGGTGGAGGACGCGGCGGCGGTGCGCATGCTGCTGGAGCGGATCGCCTGTCTGCCCCCGCGGGAACGGTCGGCCATCCTGATGGCCATGGAGGGCATGAGCCAGGACGCCATCGGCGCGCGGATGCAGATGAGCCAGACGTCGGTATCGCGCATGCTCCGGGACATCCGCCGTCAGCTGCGGGAGGAGGTGGCGGTATGAGCGGGCAGAAGGACGCGGAGCGCATCATGGCAGACTTCCGCGTGAAGCAGCAGCAGGATTACCCCTTCAAGCGTCTGTACGCCGAAACCCGCGCCCGGGAGTTCTGGGAGCATCCGGCCATCAACGGCCAGGCCTACGTGGCGGTGGGCGGGCTGGACAGCATCACGCTGTTCCTGTTCCTGCGCTCCATCGGGCTGGATGTGCCGGGTGTATCAGTATCCTCGCTGGAGGACGCGAGCATCCAGCGGGTGCACCGGGCGTTGGGCATCACACGGCTGCATCCGGCCATGCGGCCGGACGGTAGGCCCTGGACGAAGCCGGAAATCATCCGCACCTTCGGCTGGCCCATCATCTCCAAGGAGGTGGCGGGGAAGATCGACCTTCTGCAGCACCCGACGGCGGAGAACGCCACCGTGCGCCACGCCATCATCACCGGGGACACAGGGGCGCAGGGCGGATGGCGCACCGGCACCCGGATGCAGCTGAGCTACCGGTGGCTGCAGCTTTTCGGCGGCAGCGATCCGGAGGGGAAGAGCCTTGGTTACCGGGCCGCGCCCTTCCCGGTGTCGGACAAGTGCTGCTATTACCTCAAGGAGAAGCCCTGCTCGGACTACTCAAGAGAAACCGGCCGCGCCCCCTACATGGGCCTGATGGCCTCGGAGGGCGGACGGCGCGCCAAGGCCCTGATGCTCCACGGCTGCAACTACATCAGCCCCGGCACCCGGCGCAGCTGCCCCTTCGCCATCTTCCACCGCAGCGACCTGCTCCGCCTGACCCTCGAGATGGATGCCTGGTACCACGCCCACTGGCAGGAGTTCTCCGGCGTGCATCTGCCCACCATCGTGCCGGCCATCTACGGGGAGATCGCAGAGCAGGGCGGCGAGCTGACCACCACCGGCGCGACCCGCACGGGCTGCAGCGTGTGCTGCTTCGGGCTGCACATGGAGAAGCGGCCCCACCGCTTCGACCAGCTGTACCGGCGCAACCCCAAGGGATGGCGGTTCTGGATGATCGACATGGGGCTGGGCGAAGTGCTGGACTACATCGGCGTGCCATGGCAGCCGCAGGTGAGCCTGTTCGACCTGATGAAGGAGGACGATGCGCCATGACCTACCATCAGTTCCTGGAATCAAAGATGGTCATTGCCCGGCAGAGCGGCTTCCGCGTATCGCCGGAGAAAGTTCATCCCGCGCTGAAGCCCCATCAGCGGGATGCGGTCATCTGGGCGGTGCAGGGCGGCAAGAGGGCGCTGTTCGAGTCCTTCGGCCTGGGCAAGACCGTGCAGCAGCTGGAGTTCTGCCGCCTGGTGACGGCGCATGAGGGCGGGCAGGCGCTGATCGTGTGCCCCCTGGGGGTGAAGCAGGAGTTCATCCGGGACGCATCGCAGGTGCTGGGATGGGCACAGCCCCCCGTCTATGTGCGCAGCATGGCGGAGATCCGCGCGTCCTCCGCGCCTGTTCTCATCACCAACTACGAGCGCGTGCGGGACGGGGACATCGACCCGGGCTACTTCACCGCCACCTCCCTGGACGAGGCAAGCGTGCTGCGCTCCTTCGGCAGCAAGACATACCAGACTTTTCTTGAAAAGTTCCGCCATGTTCCCTACAAGCTGGTCTGCACCGCCACGCCCAGCCCCAACCGCTACAAGGAGCTGATCCACTACGCGGGGTACCTGGACGTAATGGACACGGGACAGGCGCTGACGCGGTTTTTCCAGCGGGACTCCACCAAGGCCAATCACCTGACCCTCTACCCCCACAAGGAGGAGGAGTTCTGGCTGTGGGTCAGCACCTGGGCGCTGTGCATTCAGCGGCCCAGCGACCTGGGCTATGACGACACGGGCTACGACCTGCCGCCCCTGGAGGTGCGCTATCACGAGCTGCCGGTGGAGGGCGATGCGAGCACGGAGAAGGACGGGCAAATGCGTCTGCTGCGGGATGCGGCCCTGAGCCTGCGCGACGCCGCCCGGGAGAAGCGCGAGAGCATCCCCGCCCGGGTGGCCATGGCCAAGGCCATCGTGGACAGCGACCCGGGCAGCCACTTCATCCTCTGGCACGACCTGGAGGACGAGCGGCGGGCCATTCATCAGGCGATGCCCGAGGCGGTGGAGATCTACGGCAGCCAGGACATCGACACGCGGGAGAAGCGCATCATCGACTTTGCCGAGGGCCGCTACCGGCTCCTGGCCACCAAGAAGGAGATCTCCGGCAGCGGCTGCAACTTCCAGCGGCACTGCCACCGGGCCATCTTCCTTGGCATAGATTATGAGTTCAACGACTTCATCCAGGCCATCTACCGCATCTACCGCTTCCTGCAGACGGAGAAGTGCATCATCGACATCATCTACATGGAATCGGAGCGGGAGATTCTCAAGGCCCTGCAGGCGAAGTGGACGCAGCACAACGCCATGCAGGATAAGCTGGCGGGCCTGATCCGTCAATTCGGCCTGCGCAGCATGGACGCGATCATGCATCGCATGGAAAGGAGCATCGGTGTGGAGCGCATGGAGGTAACGGGCCGCCACTTCCGGGCGGCGCTGAACGACACCATTGAGGAAACCGCCAGGATGGCCCCCTCAAGCGTAGACCTGATCGTCACCAGCATCCCCTTTTCCAACCACTACGAGTACACCCCCATCTACAACGACCTGGGCCACAACGAGGACACGGAGCGGTTCTTCCAGCAGATGGACTACCTGGCGCCGTCCCTGCTGCGGGTGCTCAGGCCCGGGCGCATCTTCGCCTGCCACGTGAAGGACCGGGTGCTCTTCGGCAGCCAGACAGGCACCGGCATGCCCACCATCGAGCCCTTCCACGCCATGACCATCGAGCATTACATGCGCCACGGCTTCCAGTACATGGGCATGATCACCGTGGTAACGGACGTGGTGCGGGAGAACAACCAGACCTACCGCCTGGGCTGGACGGAGCAGTGCAAGGACGGCACCAAGATGGGTGTTGGGTGCCCGGAGTACATCCTGCTGTTCCGCAAGCTGCCCACCAGCCGGGAGAAGGCCTATGCGGACACGCCCGTGGAGAAGGACAAGGCGGACTACACCCGGGCCCAGTGGCAGCTGGACGCCCACGCCTACTGGCGCTCCTCCGGGGACAGGCTGGTCACCCGGGCGGAAATCGAGCGCGCGCCGGTGGACAGGCTGCAGACGCTCTACCGCCGCTACAGCCGCACGCATGTGTACGACTACGCCGAGCATCTTGACCTGGCCCGCAGGCTGGATCAGGACGGACGTCTGCCCGCCACCTTCATGGTGCTGGCCCCGGGCAGCTGGGACGATACCGTCTGGGACGACATCAGCCGCATGCGCACCCTGAACAGCGAGCAGGTGCGCGGCGGGCGGCAGATGCACCTGTGCCCCCTGCAGATAGACATTGTGGACAGGCTGATCACCCGCTACTCCAACCCGGGCGAAACCGTCTATGACCCCTTCGGCGGGCTGATGACCGTGCCGGTGGAGGCGGTGAAGCTGGGGCGCGAGGGCATCGGCACGGAGCTGAACCCGGATTACTTCCGCGACGGCGTCGGCTACCTGAAGGAAGCGGACGCGGAACGGGACATTCCCACCCTGTTTGACCTGATTGACGCAAAGGAGGACACCAACCATGATGATGCATAACCCTAACCCCATCCCCCGCGTGCCCGTCCCGGCCACCTGCTACATCGCCGGGAAAATGGCTGGCCTCCCCGACAAGGGCCGCCGGATGTTCCACCAGGCGGAGGAGGTGCTGCAGGAGCTGGGCTGGCAGGTGCTGAACCCCGCCCGGCTGCCGGACAATCTGACGGACAACAAATATATGCCGATCTGTCTGGCCATGCTCTCCGCGGCGGACACGGTGATGCTGCTCCCGGGATGGGAGAATTCCCGGGGTGCGCGGCTGGAGGCGCAGTACGCGGTGTATCAGCACATGCCGGTGGTGGTGGTGGAGAGCCTGATCCCCTTCCGGGCCGCGCCCCTGCGCAGCATGGTGTGGTACTGATGGGGAGGCGGATGCAGCATGAAGCCTACCCTCTGCACCCAGCAGCGCATGGATGAAGCCCTCGTTCCCCTGCCGGAGAAGCGGGAGGTGTTTGCGTCCTTCGCCGACATGTTCGACAGCGACTTTGTGGAGGAAGAATGGAAGCTGCGCTGGATCCGTCAGGTGTGCGGCTTCGACACGCTCAACGGCGTCACCAAGGCCGACCTGCGCGCCGCGCTCCGCTTTCTGCTCCATCGCACCGATGAAAGAAGGTGACCCCCATGCCCCACTACGATTACCACGACCTTCTCCCCCACATCGACCCTGCCCGCTGCCCCTACGATGCCTGGCTGGACGTGGGCTTCGCCATCCACCACGAGGGCGGCTCCTGGCAGGAGTGGGACGAATGGTCCCGCCGGGATCCCGCCCGCTACCACGAGGGCGAATGCCAGCGCAAGTTCCGCTCCTTCGGGCGGGGCGGCGCAAGGCCCGTGACCCTCGGCACCCTGGTGGCCCTGGCCCGGCAGCAGGGCTGGGAGCCCCCCTACGCCGGGCGGGAGTTAGGATGGGACGATACCATCACCGATGACCTGGTTGTTCTGGATCAGACCCTGGTGGAGCCCCGCGAGATCCGCGAGCCCGCCGACTGGAACCCGCGCCAGCAGCTGATCCGCTACCTGGAGGCCCTCTTTGACGCCACGGACAAGGTGTCCTACGTCACCCGGGTGTGGGAGAAGGACGGCTCCTACATGCCCAGCAAGGGCGCCTCCGACCGCACCGCAGGGGATCTGATCCAGAAGCTGAACCGCTGCCAGGACATCAGCGACGTCATCGGCACAGTGAACGAGGACGCCGGGGCCTGGATCCGCTTCAACCCCATGGACGGAAACGACGTTCGCAACGACAACGTCACCGCCTACAACTACGCTCTGGTGGAGTCGGACAGCCAGGACATCGAGCGGCAGTACGCGCTGCTCACCGAGCTGCAGCTGCCCATCCGCATCCTGGTGCACTCCGGGGGGAAGTCCCTCCACGCCATCGTGCGCATTGAGGCGGGCAGCTATGAGGAATACCGCAGCCGGGTGGATTACCTCTACGCCGTCTGCCGCAAGAACGGCCTGGAGATCGACCCCAAGAACCGCAACCCATCCCGGCTCTCCCGGATGCCCGGCGTCATGCGCAAGGGCCGCAAGCAGTACATCGTGGCGGAAAACATGGGCTTCGACAGCTTCACGGCCTGGAAGGAGTGGGTGGAATCAACAACGGATGACCTTCCCGAGTTCGAGTCCTTCAGCAGCTTCTACGACAACCTGCCGCCGCTCTCCGGTACGCTGATCGAGGGCCTGCTGCGCCAGGGGCACAAGATGCTCATCACCGGGCCCAGCAAGGCGGGCAAGTCCTTCGCGCTGATCCAGCTGACCATCGCCATCGCGGAGGGGCTTCCCTGGATGGGGATGCCCTGCCTGAAGGGCAAGGTGCTGTACGTGAACCTCGAATTGGATCGTGCCAGCTGCCTGCACCGCTTCCGGGAGGTGTACGACGCCATGGGCGTGCGGCCCACGGGGCTACAGAACATCAGCATCTGGAACCTGCGCGGCAAGTCCCTGCCCATGGACAAATTAGCGCCCCGGATGATCCGCCGGGCCCGGAAGGAGGGCTACCTGGCGGTGATCATCGACCCGATCTACAAGATCCTCACCGGCGATGAGAATTCCGCCGAGCAGATGAGCCAGTTCTGCAACCAGTTCGACAAGGTCTGCACGGAGCTGGGCACGGCGGTGATCTACTGCCACCACCACTCGAAGGGCGCGCAGGGCGGCAAGCGGGCGCAGGATCGGGGCAGCGGCAGCGGCGTGTTCGCCCGGGATCCGGACGCGATTCTGGACATGATCCAGCTGGAGCTGACCGACAGTGCGCGGCAGTTCCTGAAGGACAGCGCGGCCCGGGAAGCCATGGCGCGGGTGCTGGACGAAGAGAAGCCCCGCTGGCGGGAGGCCGTCAGCCAGGACGACCAGTGCAGCCGCCTGCGGATGGAGCTGTACGCGGGACAGGCCCTGCACGGGGAAGCCTTCGCCCGGCTGCGGGAGGCGGCGGGGCAAGCTGAAGCGGCGGCGGTGAAGGTGACAGCCTGGCGGCTGGAATCCACGCTGCGGGAGTTCGCGCCGATGGCTCCGCTGAACGTGTGGTTCGACTATCCCCTCCACCGGGCGGATGACACCGGCGTGCTCAGCGACATGGATGCCGAAGCAGCCGCGCCGCCCTGGCAGAAGGGCGCCAAGGCGCGGAAGAAGGCCGCAGCCGCCAAATTCAGCGACAGCGCAGCAAAGTTTGCCGATGCGGTGAACGCCGCCAGCGCAGGACAGCCCCCCACCGTCAGCGAGCTGGCGGAGTACCTGAGCGTGTCGGCCAAGACGGTCTACCGCTACATCAAGCAGTACGGCTACAAGCTGGACAAGAATACCGGGAAGGTATCTGCCTCGCCGGAGCAAACCGCAACCTGATGGCGAAAGGCGCTGGGAATGTTCTCGCAACCTGATGCAACAAGGTGCTGAGAATGTTCTCACGACCTACAAAATCAAGGTGGAGAGACGTCTCTCGCGACCTCTATATAAATATAGAGCAAGGGTGAGAAAGACGGACAAGGTGAAGTGTGACAGGGATAGGGGGAAGGGGATGTAACCACCCCTTCCCCAATCCTACCCTGACACACCACCCCTTCACAAGGCGACAAAAGAAAGGAGCATACATGATGGAATCAGCCCTGCAGTTCTTCCTGCCCGGCCCGCCGCCCACCGTGACCGACCAGACCCGCGCCCTGGGCGTGAACAGGCGTA
>JBJEYH010000237.1:0-16181 GCA_051886675.1 Aristaeellaceae bacterium | reverse complement strand
ATGTACGCCGGGAAGATCGTCGAGGTGGGCAACGTGGAGGAAATCTTCTACGAGCCTCGGCATCCCTACACCTGGGGCCTGCTGTCCGCCATGCCCGACCTGGACACCGAGGACGACCGGCTCTACTCCATTCCCGGCAGCCCGCCCAACCTGCTGCATGAGCCCGTGGGCGACGC
The DNA here is from genome assembly GCA_051886675.1 of Aristaeellaceae bacterium. Taxonomy (GTDB): domain Bacteria; phylum Bacillota; class Clostridia; order Christensenellales; family Aristaeellaceae; genus UBA11524. The sequence continues at coordinate 16,005 of JBJEYH010000237.1, read as the reverse complement.
CTTCGCCGCCCGCAACCGGTTCGCCCTGCAGATCGACAAGAAGGCCGAGCCTCCGCTGTTCAAAATCTCCGACACCCATTACGCCGCCACCTGGCTCCTGCACCCGGACGCGCCTGCCATCGACATGCCCCGGGAGCTGAAGGATCGCCTGGAGCGCGCGAAGAAGGAGGCGGCCAAGGTTCAATGAGCGAACCGCTTTTACAGGTCGAAAACCTGGTGCAGCATTTTCCGGTATCCCGCGCCTACACCGTGAAGGCGGTCAACGGCGTATCCTTCTGCATCTACCCCGGGGAGACCTACGGGCTGGTGGGCGAATCGGGCTCGGGCAAGACCACCATCGGCCGGAGCATCATCCGCCTGTACGACCCCACCGATGGGCGCATCACCTTTCAGGGGAAGGTCATCTCCGGCCAGATGGACCGGGAGACCCGCGGCATGCTCCGCTCGGACATGCAGATGATCTTCCAGGATCCCATGGCCAGCCTGAACCCCCGCAAAAAGGTGGGCGACATCATCGGCGAGGGGCTGGACATTCACGGCCGCGCCGCCACCAAAAAGGATCGCGAGGAGCTCATCAGCGGCATGCTGCGGAAGGTGGGCCTCTCCCCCGAGCATGCGGCGCGGTATCCCCATCAGTTTTCGGGCGGACAGCGGCAGCGGGTGGGCATCGCCCGGGCGCTGATCATGAACCCCCGGCTGATCATCGCCGATGAGTGCATTTCCGCCCTGGACGTGTCCATCCAGGCCCAGGTGGTCAACCTGATGAAGGACATCCAGGAGGAAACCAGCTGCGCATATCTGTTCATCGCCCACGACCTGAGCATGGTCAAGTACATTTCCGACCGCATCGGCGTGCTGCACCTGGGGTATATGGTGGAATCCGGTACCAAGGAGGAAATCTTCTCCAACCCCATCCATCCCTATACGAAGAGCCTGCTCTCCGCCATCCCCCACCCCAATCCCGTGGTGGAAAAGCAGCGCACCTCCATCACCTACGACTACGCCTCCAGCGGCATCGACTACGCCAAGGGCACCGAGCATATCGTGGAGGGCACCCACACCGTCCTGGCCACGGACGAGGAGTTCGCCGCCTGGACGAGGTGACCCATCCCCCGCCAAAAGCAGCAGGGCTGCCGCATGTCATGATTGCGGCAGCCCTTTTTCCGTCAAGCGAGGGAATGGTTGATGATCACATTCAGCGCGCGGGTGGTATCGGCAGCGGTTTCCAGCGCCTGCTGCAGCTGGCTGAGGGGGAACTCGTGGGTGATGAGGGGCTCCAGGTTCACGTCGTCCCGGGCCATCAGGGCCAGCACGTCGCGGACGTCCTCGGGCATGTAGCCGCCGGAGCCGATGATGCTCTTCTGCCCGTAGGTCAGGTGGAGCAGATCGACCTCCCGGAGGGCCTTGTTCACCGCCACGCTCACGAAGCGGCTGCCGATCTTCCCCATGGCCATGAAGGCGTCCAGCACGCTGGCTGCCCCCGCCGCGTCGATGAAGATGTCCACGTCGGGGGTCATGCCGTTCAGGCCGTGGGCCTCGCCGAAGTAATCCGCCATGCGGCCGCGCATGTTGGCGTCCTCGGCATGGCAGATCGCCAGCCCCATTTCGCTGGCCTTCACCAGGCGGAAGTCCGACAGATCGCAGACCATCACCTGTCCGCAGCCGAAGACGTGCCTGAGCGCCAGCGCCGCGGCCATGCCGATGGTGCCCGCGCCGAAGACCATCGCGTTCTCCCCGGGGCGGGGCTGGCTGCGGCGGGCCGCCCGTGTACCCACGGTGAAGGGCTCGATCATCGCGGCGACCCGGGTGGGAATGCCCTCGCTGACACGGTACACCTGCCTGTCCAGCACGCAGTCGGGGATCCGGATGTACTCGGAAAACCCGCCGATGGTGCCTGCCCGGCCGGGATCGCCCCGGGCCAGCAGCGGATAAGGGTACACGATATCCCCCACGGCAATGTCCCGCACCTCCCGGCCGACCTGAATCACCTGCGACACCACCTCATGCCCGAACTCGCCGCCCACGGTGATTCTGTGGCCGGTGTTCGGCCCGTGGCAATAGACCGCCACATCCGTGCCGCAGATGCTGGCGTACAGGTTCTTCACCAGAATATCCCTGTCGCCGCACACCGGATCCGCCGTCTGCGCAATGGTCACGTTACGCTGTCCCAGATAAATGCCTGCCCGCATGTTGCCCGACCTCCGTTCGAATGGGATTGGAATCCGTTTTCCCTACCATAGCACCGGAATGTTTCGGTTTTGTTGACGGCGGAGGCGTGGACGGCGCAATTTCCTTCCGCGGCGGAAAAATGCGGACATTTTCCTGAAACGGTTGACTTTCTCCGCCGGATGTGGTATGATAACTAAGCTGTCAAGCACCCATGCGCCCGTAGCTCAGTTGGATAGAGTGTCAGACTCCGACTCTGAAGGTCACAGGTTCGAATCCTGCCGGGCGTACAGACGAAAACCCCTTGCAACTCAACGGTTTGCAGGGGGTTTTGTTTTGCCCTTTTTTGCAGGGGAGACGGCGTTGGTACACTGTTTGGTACACCAGAGGCCGCTTTTTTTATGCGATTCGGTGCCGAAAGGGCTTCCCTCGCGCAGCGTCCCTCACGCCTTCTCCTCCTGGGATGCCTGACAATCTCCATGGAATGCCGACGCATCGCGCCTTCCGCCAGCGCCGTGCGGAAGATCCCCCGCAGGGCGGTCATGACTCCCCCGCATACGTCGGAGAATAGCGGAGCAGCCTGCTGCAAACCGCCTGCAGACCAGTCGCCGTAATCCCCTTCGTCAGCCGGGCCCTGCTTCCGGAGGCCGCGTACTCCATCCTGCGGCTGTGCTTCCGGCACGGTATCCTGCTGCACGCTGCCCGGTTCAGCTGCGCGCAGCGGCGCCTACACCGGCAGCAGCCTTGCCAGCAGCGGACAGAGAACGGCCGTCAGAATCCCCGCCACGGCAATGGATAGGCTGCTCATGGCGCCCTCGACCGGCCCCATTTCGAGGGCCTTCGAGGTGCCGATGGCGTGGGACGAGGTGCCGATGGCGATCCCACGAGCAATGGGGTTCGTCAGCCGGAGAAGCCCGCACAGCCCCGCGGCCAGCAGGTTGCCGATGATGCCCGTCAGGATGATGACCGCCGTGGTCAGCGCAGGGATGCCGCCCAGCTCCGTGGCGATGTCCACGCCAATGGCGGTGGTGACGGACTTGGGCAGCAGGCTGACCGCGCTGGCCGCGTCCAGACGGAACAGCCACGCCAGCGCCAGGATGCTGCACACGCTGGTGATCACCCCTGCCGCGATGCCCGCGAGGATCGCCAGCAGGTGCTTTTTCAGCAGCGCCCATTGCTCGTACAGGGGAATCGCCAGGCTGACCGTTGCGGGAAACAGCAGGTACGTCAGCGGCCCGGCGCTATCCCTGTAGGAGGAATAGGGGATGTCCAGCGCGCTCAAAACAAGGATGACAAAGATGCTGCCCCACAGGAGAGGATTGCACCAGGCGCTCCTGATTTTGCCGTGCAGGAAGGTCCCCAGCGCGAAGGCGGCCAGCGTCAGCGCCGTGCCCCAGACGGAGGAATCGGTCAGGAAATCAGTCATGCTGCCGCCTCCCCGCAAGCCGCTGCGTCACCCGGCCGGAGACCGCGAAGACAAGGATGGTCACTGGAATCAGCGCCAGCAGGATGGGCAGCCACAGCCTGCCGAGGACGTCCCACAGCTCCATGACGCCCACCGCGCCCGGAATGAACAGCACGGGAAATATGCCCGTGAGAAAATTGCCGGTTTCCTTCACCTGATCCAGGCGGACGACGCCTGCCTTCAGGGCGAGCAGCAGCAGCGCCAGCCCGTAGATGCTGGCAGGGACGGGCAGCGGCAGCAGCCGGTGCAGCGCCTCGCCCAGGAAGCAGAACAGGAGAATCCGCAGAAGCTGAAACAGATACCGCATGCTTTCACCTCGACAGGAAGACCGGGCTGCCCGCACCTGTGCCAGGCAGCCCGGGAATGGATCGCGGGGGATTCCTGTCACGCGCCGAAGATCAGGCAGACAGGGCTTTCGGAGGGCATCGACCAGCCGGTGGCGGTGAACCTGCCCGTCTGGCTATCCAGCGCGAACTCGGTGATCAGGTCGGTGGTTTCGTTGGCGGCGATCACGGTGCCCCAGGGGCTGACCGTGATGAACCGGGGCTGACCGCCGCCGGTCTTGACGCAGTCGCAGTACTGCAGCAGGCCGTCCTCCCGGATGCGGAAGCTGGTGATGCTGTCGTGCTTGCGGTTGGAGACCACCACGTGCTTTCCGTCGGGCATCATGACAATGCCGCTGGCCCAGCCGTCGCCGGTGTAGGTATCGGGCAGGGTGGGCAGAATCTGGCAGGGGGTCAGCTGACCCTGGGCAGCGTCGAAGCGGTAGGCCGTGACGGAGTAGTCCTTCTCATTGACGCCGTAGCACCAGCTCTTCTCGGGATGGAACACGAAGTGCCGGGGCTCCGCGATTTCCCGGGAGCGGACGGTGCAGGTCTTTTCCAGCGTGCCGTCCTCCCCGTGGATCCGGAACACGTCCACTTGCCCGAAGCCCGCCTTGCGTCCCTGGCAGGAGACGATCAGCCAGTTGCCGGTGGGATCCTGCGCCACCTGATGCGGATGGGATACGCTCCCCTCCTCCCTGCCGGGGATGGTGTACAGCTCCTTGAGGGGGGCCAGCGTGCCGTCGGCGTTGCGGGGGATCACCGCGACGGTGCCGGTCTGCAGGTTGGCCACAAAGATCCAGCGGTTGCTCCTGTCCACGGAGAGATGCACCGGATTCACCCCGCCGGTGGAGACGGTGTTCAGATAGGTCAGCCGTCCGTCGTCGGCCACGGCGAAGGCGCTGATCTCGCTGAAGTCGCCATGAATGGTGTAGAGGTACCTGCCGCTCTGATCCAGGCACTGGAAGGAGGGGTTGACCAGGTTCTCCACCAGCTGAAGCTCCCGCCAGCCTTCAGGCGCGGCCTCCATCACCCGGATGCCCCTGCCCCGGGCATTGAGTTCCCGGGTGGTGCGGCAGCCAATGTAAGCAATGCGACGCATATCCTTATCCCTCCTGTCATCAGCAGAACAGCTTGAAGCCGCCCACCAGCGCGAACACCACAACAATCAGCACACAGCCCAGGGACGTGGCGAACAGCTTGGCGAAGATGCCGGACTGCTCCTTGTCGGAGACCTCCTTGCCCTGGGTATAGGAGGCCAGGATCAGGCTGCCGCCGGTGGACATGGGGCTGATGCCCGCCACCGTCGCGCCGCCGACGATCGCCATGATCATTTCCACAGCGGATACGCTGCCGCCCACATTGGCCGCGATGGCGGGCGCCGTGGGAATCAGCGTGGGGAAGACCACGCCGTTGGCCGAGCTGAACCAGCTCATGATGCCCGCGGTCAGGCCCATGATGGGCGCGGCCGTGACGGAGTTCATCAGCCGGGCCAGCAGATCCGCCAGCAGGTCGATGCCGCCCAGAGCCTTGGTCACGGCCATCAGCACATTCACGCCGCAGATGAGGATCAGCACGCTCCAGGGAACCAGCTTCAGCGCAGCCTTCTCATTGACCGTGCCCAGCAGCATCAGCACCAGCGACAGGGTGAAGCACACCAGACCCACGTCGTACTTGAAGCCGACCACCGCCACCACCATGACCAGCAGCGCCACGATGCAGATGATCTGGCTGCGGGTGAAGGCGGGGAGCTTCTCCCGCACGTCGGAATCGCCCTTGAGCTTATAGCCGCCAAAGACGAAGTACACCACCGCCGCGCACAGCAGGTTGGCCAGGCTGACGCCCAGGAAGACCGGCTGCGCCACCGTGCCCGCCAGGCCCTCGATATCGGCCGTCAGGTCGGTGACGAGGATGCCCGTCAGGGCGATGGGCGAGGTGGTGCCGCCCACCGCGCCGAGAATGGCCATGCTGCCCAGCAGAATGGGGGAAGCGTCCATCTGCACCGCCAGCGCCACGGCGAAGATGATCATCACCGTCTGCACGGAGATGGCGCCGGGGCCCGCCGCGGACATGACGAAGGAGACCAGGTAGATGATGATGGGAATCAGGAAGTGCTTTTTGCCCACCAGATTCACCATCTTCTTGGAGAGCAGCTCCAGGGTGTGGTTCTCCTGCAGGAGGCTGAAGAAGAACATGGTACCCAGCAGCGTCATGAACAGCTTGCTCGGGAAGCCGCTGAGGATGGTGTTGGCGCTGACGCCGCCGATCAGGCCCAGGATCAGCGCCAGACCCAGGCAGGTAAAGCCCACGTTGATGTTCCGGACAAAGCCGATGACGATGGCGGCCACCAGGAACAGAAGCGCAATGGCTGGAAGCATGGACGACATGGTGTTTTCCTCCTGTGCGTATTTCGATTGTACCGTACTTTGGGCGAAAAGGGAATCCTTCCAAAAAGGGCAGGGACAAAATGCCGGTCGGTCGATGCTGGGCATTTCATCCCTGCCAGAGGCTTAACGTGCAGGCGCTGTTCAGTCGAAGGTGTAGGGCTTGATCTTGCGGACCACGTCCAGGATGGTGCCGTCGCGGGCCTCCACGATGGCCACCACCTGATCCTCCCACTGCAGGGGATCGGGCTCGCCCACCAGGTCGTAGGCCTTCTGCTGCAGGTACTCGATGGACACATGCCTGATGCCGGCCTTGTCCAGACACTCGATCAGGTCGGGCCGCAGGGGGTTGACGGCGATGCCGTAATCGGTGACCAGCACGTCCACGCAGTCGCCGGGGGTGGTGACGGTGACCACGTCCTTGCACACGGTGGCCATGCGGCCGCGGGTCAGGGGCGTGACGATGATGCAGCACTTGGAGCCCGCCGCGGTATCGGGATGTCCGCCGGGGGCGCCGCGCAGCACGCCGTCGGAGCCGGTGATGACGTTCACGTTGAACTTGGTGTCGATCTCCAGCGCGGAGAGCACCACGTAGTCCAGCTTGTTGACGTAGGCGCCCTTGTTGCCGGCGTTGGCGTACTCGCTCAGGTCGATCTCCACATGGTGGGGATTGGTGAACAGGTGGGCAGCGGCGCCCTGGTCAAAGTCCTGGGTGTCCAGGATGTAGTTCACCAGGCCCTTGTCCTGCAGGGCGCAGATGGCGCTGCTGGTGCCGCCCAGGGCGAAGCTCATCCGGATGCCCTTCTCGCGCATGTGGTTCTCCAGGAAGCGGTTGACCGCCAGGCTGGGGCCGCCCACGCCGGTCTGGAAGGAGAAGCCATCCTTGAAGTAGGGGGTGGCCGCGATGACGTTGGCCACGTTTTCGGCCATCATCAGCTCGCGGGGGTTGTCGGTCATGCGGGCTTCCTTGGTGGCGATCTTCCTGGGATCACCGATGGCATCCACCACGCAGACCGCGTCCACGTCGATGCAGGAGATGGACGAGGGCAGGTTGGGGAAGGGCACCAGGGTATCGGTGATGATCACGGTGTGATCGGCAAAGTGGGCGTCATGGTTGGCAAAGCCCATGGAGCCGCAGTTGTTCTTGCCGCCGGTGCCCTTGGCGTTGCCGCAGCAGTCGGAGGTGGCGGCCGCCAGGAAGGCGATGTCGATATGCACCTCGCCGGCCTCCACGGCGCGGGGACGGCCGCCGTGGCTGCGGATGATGGCAGGATTCTTCAGCTTGCCCTGGGAGATCACCTCGCCGATCCGGCCGCGCACGCCGGAGGTCTGGGCCTCGACGATGATGCCCTGCTCCATGTAATCGGCGAAGATATCCTGCGCCGTGCCCAGGGAGGTGGCCGCCACATGCAGATCCTTCAGGCCCATCTCCTCCACCAGCACCCGGCAGACCATGGCGGCCACATAGTCGCCGTCGCGGAACTCGGTGTGGAAGGAGAAGGTCATGCCGTCGTGAGCGCCGCACCTTTCGCAGGCCTCGCGGATGGTCCGGCAGAGCTTGTCCTCCTGGGGCTTCTCGTGGCGGACGGTGGTGGGGGTAGCCTTCTTCACCAGCTGACCGTCCCGGTAGTTCTTGCCCTGATAGACTTCCCTGCCGTTTGCCAGCAGGTAGTCGGGAATATCGCGTCCAACAGCGTTGATCATTGCCCTTGCGCTCCTTTCTTACAGATCCCCGTGATACACACCGCAGGCCTTGGCCAGTGCGATGATCCGCTTGGCATCCTCGAAGAAGGGGATGTCCACCATCTTGCCGTCCACCGTGTACACGCCGATGCCGGCGTCCGCCTGGGCCTGACAGCCGCGAACCAGCTTCTCGGCATAGGCGATTTCCTTCTGGGTGGGGGCGAAGGTCTCATGCACAAAGGCGATCTGCTTGGGATTGACGATGCTCTTGCCGTCGAAGCCCATCTCGTGATTCTGGATGACCTCGGCCCGGAAGCCCTCCATGTCGTCGATGTTGGGGAACATGGTGTCGAAGCACTGCACCCCCGCGGCGCGGGCAGCCAGGAGCATCTGGCCGCGGGCGACGAGCATCTCCACGCCGCCCTTCTGGATCTGCACGTGCATGCTCTTTCGGAAGTCGCCGCCGGAAATGGCGCAGCCCAGCATGCGGGGCGAGGCGGTGACGATCTCGTAGGCGTTCATGATGCCCATGGGGCTCTCCAGCGCGGCCATGAGCAGCGTGCGGCCCACCTCCACGCCGAACTCGATCTCGGCGGCTTCCACGGCGGCTTCCACCTGGCGGACCATGTCGGCGTTCTCGCACTTGGCGATGCGGATGCCGTCCGCGCCGCCCGCCACGCACACCCGGACGTCCTCCCGCCAGTGGGGGGTATCCAGGCCGTTGATGCGCACGATCACCTCGGTATCGCCGTAGTCGATGGACTTCAGCGCGTGGTACAGCGAGAAGCGGGCGGCATCCTTCTGGTTTTCCGCCACGGCGTCCTCCAGGTCCAGGATGATGGAGTCGCTTCCGTAGATGTAGGCGTCCTTGATCAGGCCGGGCTTCTGAGCGTTCATGAACATCATGGTGCGGCGCAGCCGCTTCTTGTCCGGCGTGGGACGGGTAATCACCTTACTCACCTGACAGCACCTCCCCAGGGAATGTTGGCTGCGGACGCGTCGCAGCTGCGGAACACGGCGCATTCCACGCGCGCCTTCAGGGTGCAGTCCAGCGCGCCCTTGTCCACGACGGTCACCCGGCCGTCCTTCACGTCCAGACGCTCCAGCGTCTCCAGCACGGTTGCCCTGATCTGCCGGCCATACTGGTTCAGCACGCTGCTGGCGATGCTGATTTCCAGACCGTCGCCGGGCTCTACGGTGACCTGCGCATCGCTGGATTCCAGCGTGCCGGCCATGGCGATCTTCTCAATGACCATTTGTGTTGCCTCCTTGCTTCGTCGGTGGGGGTGGTTCGTGGCTTTACAATAGCACAGCCGGAACGTTCTGTGAAATTCATTAAAATCCTGAATTTCCAGTCCTGATTGGAATATTTTCAGGTTTTGACGAAAGTCCCCGGGATGCTTTGTATATTCCGCACAAAATGTAAACATTTACACTGTACAAGGTGCATTTTCAGTCCGATAAGGAATGGATCCTCGGGAAAATTCCTCATCGCGCAGGCCCTATGCAGCGGCGGGAAAAGGGTGTATTATGAATGTACGGAATGGAACCCGGGCGAAAGGAGTACATTCATGGACGAGAAGGATTTCGAGCTGCTTCATGTGCTGGAGGAAAGCAGGAACATCACCAGGGCGGCGGACAAGCTGTACATTACCCAATCCGCGCTGTCCAAGCGGATCAGGGCCATCGAGCGCGAGCTGGGGGTGGAGCTGCTGCTGCGCTCGCATCAGGGAATCCGGTTCACCCCCTCGGGCGAAGCGGTGCTGGCCCACAGCCGCGCCGCCGCCCGGGAGCTGGAGCAGATGCGCATTCAGCTGGATTCCATGCAGGGCGAGATCTGCGGCACCCTGAACGCGGGCATATCCATCAATTACGCCCTGTACCGCCTGCCGGACGCCCTGGCGAGCTATCACAGCGCCTACCCGAAGGTCAGGCTGCAGATCACCACCGGGCAGAGCCGTCATCTGCACCGGCAGATGCTGGAGGGCAGTCTGGACGTCGCCGTCATCCGGGGCGAGTACCAGTGGGACGGCATGCGGTTTCTGCTGGGGCAGGAGAACGTCACCGTGATCTGCGCCCGGGAATTCGCGGACCGGCCGCTGAGCGAGTACCAGTATATCGGGCGGAAGACGGACTCCTCCCTGGAGGCGCAGACCCTGCGCTGGATGAACGAAAACGGTCTGGGGGGTCAGGTCGCGGGCTTCTGCGTGGACTCCATCACCACCTGCGTGGAGATGGTGAAGCGGGGGCTCGGGTGGAGCATCGTGCCGGAAATCGCCCTCAACGGGTTTGACGGCTGCGTTCGGCCCTGCACCTTCGACAACGGCGAGCCCTTCGTCCGGAAGACCTACCTGATCTGCCAGAGAGAATCCCTTGCACTGCCCCAGATCAGCGCCTTTGTGGAGCTGCTGAAGAAACACCGCTGAGGGAGGCCGCTATGGAAGTCACATTAACGGAAATGCTGGATGCCCGCGAAAAGCGCGCCCTGCGGCAGCAGTCGCTTTTGCGGGAATACGGAAAGCCCATGATCTGCTTCACCATGAACGTCGCCGGGCCGGTGAAAAACAGCCCCCTGATTCAGCGGGGTTCCAGCTGGGCAGGCATCTGCTGGAGGATCAGCTCCGGGTGGCGGGGGTGCGCGTCCTGCACGCCGAGGCCATCAGCGAACGCACCGGGAACGAGGCCATCTACGTGCTGGACAGGGACGCGCTGGCGGTGAAGGCCCTGACGGTGGAGCTGGAGGATCAGACGACCCTGGGCCGGCTGTACGACATGGACGTGCTTCGCCCCGACGGGCGGAAGGTGGATCGGCAGGAGCTGGGGCTGTCCGGCAGGCGGTGCCTGATCTGCGGCGGCCCCGCCCAGGCCTGCGCCCGGAGCCGCACCCACACCGTCGCCCAGCTCCAGGAGAAAACCCGCAGCATGCTGCTTTCGGCCATCCGGGAGGAGGACTGCCGGACAGCCGCGCAGCTGGCCTGTCAGGCGCTGCTGTATGAGGTGGCAACCACGCCGAAGCCGGGCCTTGTGGATCGCGCCAACAGCGGCAGCCATCGGGATATGGACGTCTTCACCTTTCAGGCCAGCGCCGCCGCCCTGTGGCCCTACTTCGCCCGGTGCTGCCGCATCGGCATGGACACCCGCGACGATCAGCCCGAGGACACCTTTGCCCTGCTGCGGCTTCCCGGCAAGCTGGCGGAGGGCGATATGCTCCGGGCCACCGCCGGCGTGAACACCCACAAGGGCGCCATCTTCTCCATGGGGATCCTCTGCGGCGCGCTGGGGCGGCTGGAGCGGGAACAGTGGCGTCAGCCGGAGCGGGTGCTGGCGGAATGCGCGGCCATGTGCCGGGGACTGATCAGCCGGGACTACGCGGCGCTGACCCCGGAAAATGCCACCACCGCCGGGCAGCAGCTGTACCTGCGCTACGGGATCACCGGCGTGCGCGGGCAGGCGGAAGCGGGCTTCCCGGCGGCGCTGACCATCGGCCTGCCCAAGCTGGAGGCCGGACTGGCCCGGGGCATGTCCGTCAACGATGCCGGCTGCGCCGCGCTCATCGCCATGCTGGCGGCGACGGTGGATACCAACATGATCCACCGGGGCAGCTATGACATCCAGCAGGAGGTCGCCCAGCGGCTGGCCGGCCTGCTGGCACAGGAGCCCTTCCCCTCCCGGGATACGCTGGACGCGCTGGACGCGGAATTCATGCGGAGGAACCTCTCCCCCGGCGGCACGGCTGATCTGCTGGCCATGGTGTACATGCTTCATTTCCTGAAGGAGGACGCCCGATGAGCGACTATGCCATTTCCCAAGTCTACCCCTCCGACCGCCGCAGGCTGCGTCAGATCGACACCCTGCTACAGAAGGAAGGCATTTCCCGGGACGGCAACCTGGACTACGTCTGCGCCATGGAGGACGAATACGGGGATATCATCGCCACGGGCAGCTGCTTCGGCCCTACGCTGCGGTGCTTTGCCGTCAGCGCCGACCATCAGGGCGAAGGGCTGCTGAATGCGATCATCTCCCACCTGATGGACGTCCAGTACGCGAGGGGCAACACGCACCTGTTTCTCTACACGAAGATCAAATCCGCCAGATTCTTCGCCGACCTGGGCTTCCACGAAATCGCCCGGGTGGATGGCACGCTGGTGTTCATGGAGAACAGGCGGAGCGGCTTCCCGGGGTATCTGAAGGCGCTGGAAGCCACCAAAAAGGACGGCCTTTCCGCCGCCCTGGTGATGAATGCCAACCCCTTCACGCTGGGGCATCAGTATCTGGTGGAAACAGCCGCCGCCCGCTGCGACACGCTGCACCTGTTCGTCCTCAGCGAGGACGCCTCCCTGGTGCCCTTTGCCGTCCGGAAGCGTCTGGTACGGGAGGGCACGGCCCACATTCCCAATGTGGTGCTCCACGATTCCGGGCCCTACATCATCAGCAGCGCCACCTTCCCCAGCTACTTCCTGAAGGACGAGGCTGCGGTGATCGACGGGCACGCCCGGCTGGATCTGGCGGTATTCACCCGGATTGCGCGGGCGCTGAACGTGACCGCGCGCTATGTGGGCGAGGAGCCCACCAGCCAGGTGACGGGGCTGTACAACGACATCATGGCCCAGGAGCTGCCCAGGGCAGGCATCGCCTGCCACGTCATTCCCCGGAAGGAGGCGAACGGCAGGGCCATCAGCGCCTCCACCGTCCGCCTTGCCCTGCAAAACGGTGACTGGGATCTGCTGAAGACGCTGGTTCCGCCCACCACCTGGCAGTATTTCGCCAGCCCGGAGGCGGCGACCGTGCTGGAGCGCATCCGCAAGGCCGGCAATGTGGTGCATTACTGACGCGAAGGCTGCTCTGCCATGCTGCATCCTCCCCGCCCCATGATTCCCCCACAGCCTTCCGCAGCTTCCCGGCAGCCGCCCTTGACGTGCTCCGCGGCGCATGCGCCAGGCATGCCGGCCTTGGCGCGCAGGTGCCGCCCGTTACACGGGGAATAACGGGCAGGATTCGCCCGACGGCACGGGGCGCGCTCATCGGGGCCATTCGATCCATGCCCGATGATCGGCCCGCGTCCTGCCTTCCGCCTGTGGCGCATTCGGGCCTTGGTTCCTGAGCGACGGCATGTCTGCGGGCCAACGGTTCATATCGCTTCCCTGAAGGTGGCAGAAGTCCGCAAGCCCTTGCGGCGCAAGGGTTTCCAGCCCTGCGGACGTCGGGCTTCGGCGCAGATGGCACAGGGGCGAAGCGGCCGGGCCTCTCTCACGCTGGCTGCCCTGATGAGCCTCGCCTGGCTGATGGTGCTGTTCCAGCTGGCTGCCGGGTTGGCGATGCACGCACAGGCGCTTGCCCTTCCCCGCACCCAGGCCCAGCTTGCGCCCGGTTCTGTCATTGGCCTTGCGCCTGTCAAACGTCCAGAACTCCGTCGCCGTCCCGTGATGCACCACCTTCGGGCTTCCGTCCCGGTTCACCACCTGGCTGTCTCCGAACCACCGCCGGAACGCTTCCGTCCCGGTCTGATCCCGGAGGGATAATTTCTGCCCGGAAGGGTTGTTTTTTCTGCGGAGTCGGATATACTGTTATCCGAGGCATTACCACGTCGTGGGGCATTGCGACCCTGCAAAGCCGTGGTGATGTCTCTTATTTTTGTGATGTCATGGAATCTTTTCCCTTTTTCGACTATCATGATGCTCGCTTCAGCTTCAAAATACCTTCCATCAACGTGATATATGATTCTGTATTTGTCCCACCCTCCCACCGCATCTTCATGTCTTCCGTCGTCGTCCAAATGTTCTATGAATGTTCCTGCATCAAGCAAATTGTCCAGCTCCGTTGCAGATTTCAACTTTCCTTGATATGCATTCATCTCTACGTTTTTTCTCGCAGGATGTGCATATTCTCTCGTTGCCCTTCGATCTACATAGGCTCTATTGACATTGCCGATGACTTTTCCCCTGAAATGATCCACCAGATACTTTTCAGCTATTTTTTTGTACTCTGATGGTTCCGCTTGTTCAAAAATATCCTGATCTGTGTCTACTTCCACATACTTCGTCCCGTCCTCCATTTCCTTGATCGAGAACTTCGCGTCCCCTCCCGTCTCCGCCGTGCCTGCCCCGCTCTTCCTGTTGGTCAGGCAGATGCCCGGCCCGAGCCAGCCCTTTTTCCCTTTGCGGAACTTTGTAATCTCGCCATAGGCCGTCGTGCCGTGGTACATCACCATCAGCTGGCCGCTGCTGTCGCGCACCTTGCTGCCTGCAAAGTACTTCTGCTGTTGCTCCGACAGCTCCCTGCCTTCGCTGTCCCGCCCCGCATCGTCGCGAACGGAAAACTTCACCTTGTCGGTATAAGCCCCTTCCGGTGATCGCGTCTCGTTCAGGCGGTTCAGCACATCCTCGGAAAGAATTGACTGAAAAGAACTGTTGACTTCAAGGAGCAGATCGGATATACTGATCGTGAAGCGAGAAGGATGTGACGGCTTTCCAGCCGAAGCATTGATGGGCGAAGAACCCGGCTCGCTTTTTTTGTATAGTCGTCCATTGACCGAGTGCACCATGTCCACAAAGGAAATATCCTGCACTTCTCCTCTTTGCATATCCACATGCGTGACAGCCATGATCGGTTTCCCATCAGACGTTTCACACATAGTGACCATCGCATAGGTGCCCAAGGCATTCCTGTCTGCCGTTTTCAGGCCATTGATGGGAATGCCTTCTTTGACTATATCTCCAACAATCTTTCCCAGCTGGGCATTGGTCAGAAGCCTTTTTTTCTGCCCATGCATTCCATGCTTGATGCTTTCGTTACTGACATTCAGCGTTCTTCCCGTATATGTGTTCGTCACCTGCGCATAACCGTTTGCTGTTTTTGCGCCTCCCGCATTCCTTTTACCCGCTTCCACAACATCTGCTCTGTTAATACGTCCGTTCTGCATTAGCTCGTCCAAGGACGGAACCGTTACCACCTTCGCATCCTTCTGCGCAGTCAGGAAGTCATAGTCATAAATTTTTCCGTCCTCATAGAACGCGCTGTCCGGCAGATTCGCATAGTCAGGCTCCGCCTCCTTCAGCGACAGCCTCGTATCCCCTCCCGTCTCCGCCGTACCTGCATCGCTCTCCCTGGCCTCGTTGGCCATGGCCCTCGTCCGTCCGGAGCCGTCCCCGCTCACATCCCTGTCCGAGAACCAGAAGCCCACCTGCGCCGTCCTGATCGTCGCCTCTTCGAAGGTGTTCCCCTTCGTGTTGCTCCCCAGCCTGCCCCGGTCGAACACGCTGAAGTCCTCGTCCGTGGCATGGTACACCACCTTCGGGCTTCCGTCCTCGTTCACCACCTGGCTGTCTCCGAACCACCTCTTGAACTGCACCGTGTCAGTTTGGCCCATCTTTTTCATGTTGACAAATCCTGGTGTCTCGCTTATACTATGGATGAAGCCATCGCGAACGAGAGTACCCAATACTTGGGATTGGCTAGGCTCAAGTAGCGATGTGGCTTCTTTTTTTATGTAAAAAACGCCAACCTCTCCCGCATTTTCCCGTTCTACCGCTTCCGTGATTCTACTGGTCAAGTCTCCTCTGCTGTGTACCGTTTCTACGAAAGTCGAATCTATGGATATTCCATTGATCTTCCCATTCTCCAGCACATTGACTACACCGATAACTGGTCTGTCCGGCACTTTGGGATTCTTCTGCGCGAAAATTACGATTGCCGTTTGCTTTCTCCCATTTTGCCCGCTTCTTGGATCAGCAATCACTGCGACCGGATCAGCAATCAGTTCAGGCAGCTTCTTGACGATGGCAACGCCCAGATCATGGTCAACATTCTTTGGCCGTCCAAGCATCATCCTCATGTGTTTCTGATCCATGGTCATCGGCAGATCAGAGAAGCCGATTTTCCTCAAAATATTCGGCGTCCTGCCGAGCAGCAGCGTGTCCCTCTGCGGGAACTGTCCGTTCAGCCAGTCATCCACCTGTTCAGAGAAGGATTTGGAATAGTCGTAATA
>JBJEYH010000236.1:0-3581 GCA_051886675.1 Aristaeellaceae bacterium | reverse complement strand
CTTGCGGCCCACGGCGGTGTTTTCGCCCCGGAAGTAGCTGCTGGCCTCCAGCGCGCGGCGGAAAAAGCCCGACGCCTTGTAGCGGTCGATGGCCTCCAGCATCAGCGCGTCACGGTCGGCGCTGGCGCACCAGTCCTGCCAGGTAACGTCCAGGTACATGGGCATACCTCCTTGTCATAGGATGAAAAAGGGCCGCCGTCCGATGGACAGCAGCCGCGGGGATATCCGCCGGGCGTCAGGGATACGCCGGGCGATCCAGCAGGCGCAGCAGGCACGCGGCGGAATCGGGGGCGTCGTCGTGGGCGGCGCCGGGGCCGTAGTCCTGAATCTGCCGGATGTAGGCGGTGTCCGTCCCGGGCACGAACAGAAGGCTCGGCCACCACTTGTACAGGAAGGTGGCGATCTTGTGATGCTTGTCCGCCCGCTCGTGATAGCAGCGCACCGGAAAGCCCCGGCCGCGGATTTCCCGGGCCAGGTAGCCCTTGTCGCCGTTGGTCTCCACGTGGATGGGGGAGCAGCCCAGCGCTTCGCACAGGCGGAGGATTTCCTCCAGCGCGCCGTCCACGTGGCCCTTCCACAGCCGCCCGTACAGGCAGATCCTGTCGCCCTCCCGGCGGCCGAGGGTCAGGGCGGTGCAGTCGCTGCCGCCGTAGGCCGCGTCCAGATGCGCGATGCCCCCCTGCAGGCAGGCGGTATCCGGCGCGAAGGCGGGCTCCCCGGCGAAGAGCGCGTCCTCCGAGGCCATGTGCCGCAGCTCGTAGTTGGCGGCGAAGAGGGAGGGCGGCATGGAGCGGCGCAGGGCATCCACCTGGCTGCGGCTGAGCAGGCGGGTGCGGCGGACGTCCCAGCGCTGGGGGTTGGGCATGAGGCTGATGGCATCGTCCCGGTGCCAGGGGGTGCCGGCGTTGATGATCCGCCCGCCGGGGTTGCGGATGTTCTGCAGCTCCCGGTAGACGGCGCGGGTATACGCCCGCTCCGTGGGGCTGAGCCGGTCCTGCAGGTTGACGATGTCGTCGGTGAGGATCAGGTCGGCATGCTTGCCGGTGAGGCTGCCCCGGATGCCCTGCCCCAGCAGCTGCGCCGCGCCCCGGCGGGCGGTATAGCAGCTGGTGGTCAGGGAAAACTGATCGCCGCGCACAAGGCGCACGGGCTGGCCCCAGAGCCGGGCGGACAGGGCCTGCATCGCGTCGGCGCGCAGGAGATCCTTCACCTGCCGCAGCACCTCGGTCACGTCGCCGTCCGTCTTGCGCAGGAAGATCATGTTCTTCTCCGGGTAGACCAGCAGCCCGATGGCGATGGCGCAGCACAGGCACGTGGTCTTGAAGCTGCCCCGGTGGGCCAGGAGGGTCATGTCCCTTTCGCCCAGGAGCATCTGACGGATCCATCGGCCGTGGGGCTCGTCCCGCAGCCTGTCCGCGCCGCACCAGCGGGCCACCCGCGCCGGCTGATTCACCAGCAGGGTCAGCGCGTCATGATCCACGCTTCTCCGCCTTCATTTCCGCCAGGGCTTCGCCGATCAGCCTGGCGATCTCCTCCCGGGGCTGCGCCTCCGCCTCCTTCTCGGCGAACAGCCCGTAGCGCTTGCCCAGCAGCTCCGCCGCGCGGCTGCGCTCGGAGACCTTGGGCGGCAGCTGAATGGCTTCCTCCCCGCCGGCAACCCTGCGGGTGGCGGTTTCGGTCATGGCGCCGCGCATGATCTGCGTGATGGTGACCAGCACCTCCTCCGGGGTGGCGATGGCGGGCTGGTCGCGGGTATTGGTGGACATGTCCTTCCTCCTTTCGGGCATGAAAAATGCGCCCGCTTTGCCGGACGCATGCACGGCGGATGGTCCCTGTGCCTTCCTGCCGCGATAACACATTACCACGGATGGGTGTGCGCTGACAATGCAGGGCGTGTGCATCTTTGTGCAGGGGGTGTGCAGTCACTGTGCGGCGGATGTGCGGCCCTGGCTGCGCAGGAAGGCGTTGCGCATCCGGCAGACGTAGCGGTCGCTCAGATGCACGGCCTCGGCAGCCTGCTCATCCGTTTCGCCCATGAGATAATAGTGCTGCAGCACCACCAGCAGCCGGAAGTCCTCCACCTGCGAGAGCGCCGCGTCCACCTGCGGCCGCAGCAGCGACAGCTCCTCGCGCTTGCGCCGGGCCATGGCCTCCAGCCCCTCCGCCAGCTGAATCGCCGCGCTGGTGGGATCGTTGGTGCGCCGCAGACTGTCGTAGCGCTGGGTCGTCACGCCGCTGGGCCGCCCCGTGCGCTCCGCCTGGCGCAGCTGCTGCTCCAGGGCGGTCAGCTCGATCGTCAGCGAACGGAAGCGCTTCAGCGCCTGTACGGTATTCATCCGCATCCCTCCTTGTATGAGAACGTTCGTTTCCACATGAAGGATCATAACACGCAAAAAAGTAATTGTCAAGCAGGAAATATGCTTGCAAAAGCGGAAAAACAGGCGTATACTGAGGACGAGGTGAAATGCGCATGTTCGCAGAGCAGATGCGTCGGCTGCGCCAGGAGCGCGGCATGACCCAGCAGGGTCTGGCGGAAGCGCTGGGGGTATCGACCAGCGCGGTGCAGAAGTGGGAGCGTGGCCAGTCCGAGCCGAACACGAAAGCTCTGCAGAGAATGGCGGATCTGTTCGGCGTGTCGCTGGACGAGCTGTGCGACCATCCGGCGCCGGAGAGCAACGTGACGGTGCTGACCCGTGCCCTGCGCCAGATGACCCCCGAGGAGCAGGAGAAGCTGATTGCTGTGGGACGGGCGCTGTTCCGCCACGCCTTCGGGGAGGGTGAGGGGGAGTGAGCCGTCAGCCTGATTACGACCGGGCGGCCACGGCGGCGTGCCGGGTGCTGCTGCGGCTGCGGGTGGAGCGGCTGCCGGTGCGTCCGCTGGAGATGCTCCGCCGGTGCCGGGACACCTACCTGTGCACGTTCGGACAGGCGGCGGAGCTGCTGTCGCTGACCGGGGAGGAGCTGGAGCGTCTGGCGGCGGGGGCGGAGGCGTATACCTTCCGGGAGCGGCAGGAGGGCCGGGAGCGGTACGTGGTCTGCTACCGGACGGGGGGAAATCCGGCGCGGCTGAACTTCACCCTGGCCCACGAGCTGGGGCATATCGTGCTGCGGCATGAGGACGCGGGAAGCGCGGCGGAGGCGGAAGCGGACTGTTTCGCGTCGCACCTGCTCTGTCCGGAGGGCGTGGCGCGCCTGGAAGCCTGCCGGAGCGCGGAGCTGCTGGCGCAGCTGTGCTACATATCGCGCCCGGCGGCGGAGATGGCGCTGGCGCGGAGGAAGGGCCATGCGGAGGAGACGCTGCTGCGGCAGGTGGCGGAGCAGCTGATGCCAGCCGCCCTGGCGGATCTCCGGCGGCTGACGGAAGCGACGAACAAAAACGGGCGGCAGCCCGCCAACGGAGCGGCGGCATGCGAACAATGACGAAGCGTGACGAAAGGGCTGTTCGTCTATTGAAAAAGAAGCAAATTTCCCGAAAAAAGTTTGCAAAAAGGTGTTGACAAAAACGCCGGCAGGTGATATTATGTGCAAGCTGACTCGCGAGAGCGGCCAGCACCGAACCTTGAAAACGATACAGAAACAAC
>JBJEYH010000235.1:0-3588 GCA_051886675.1 Aristaeellaceae bacterium | reverse complement strand
GCCACGCCGTCGGCGGTCAGGCCGTTGCGCCGCTGGAAGCATTCCACCGCCCACACGGTGGTGTAGTCATACTCCTTGGTAGTGGACACCCCCACGGGATAGCCCAGGCTGGCCAGGGCATTCTGCAGCTGCACCACCGACTCGCCGGTATCGCCCCGGCGCAGGGTCGTCCAGCCGCCGGCAGGCGTTTCCGCCGTGGGCTGACTGACAGCCGGCGCGTCGGAGGACGAGCTGCCCGACCCGGAGGACGCGCTCTGGGCGCTGGTGCTGAACAGCACCGTGAAGGTCTGCGGCCCGGCGATGCCGTCGGCAGTCAGGCCGTGCCTGGTCTGGAAGGCCTTCACCGCCGCGACGGTGCCGCTGCCGTAGCTGCCGTCCAGGATGCCGGTGTAGTAGCCCAGCTCCTTCAGGCGGGTCTGCACGGTCAGCACGTCGTCGCCGGTATCGCCCTTGCGCAGGGTGCGGGTGGGCACCGTGTAGCCCGAGGACGAGCTGCTGCCCGAGGACGAGCTGCTGCCCGTGGACGAGCTGCTGCCCGTGGACGAGCTGCTGCCGGAGGTCGCGTCCGTGCTGAACAGCGCCTTGCAGGTGGCGGGCCCGGCGATGCCGTCCTGCTGAAGGCCCGCGGCCTTCTGGAAGGCCTTCACCGCCGCGACGGTGCCGCTGCCGTAGTTGCCGTCGATGGCGCCGGTGTAGTAGCCCAGGGCCTTCAGGCGGGTCTGCAGGCTCTTGACGTCATCGCCGGTGGAGCCCAGGCGCAGGGTGCGGGTGGGCATCTCCGTGGCGGAGGTGCCGCTTGAGGGCGCGGTGGTGGCGGAGGGCGTCGTGGTCTGGGCCGTGCCGCTGAGCAGCGCCTCGATCTTCTGCAGGGTCAGGCGTCCGGCCTTGCCGTCCGCCGTCAGCCCGTTGGCCTTCTGGAAGGCCGTGACCGCCTTCTGCGTGCCCGCGCCGAACTTGCCGTCCGCGCTGCCGGCGCTGTAGCCCAGCTGATTCAGCGCCGTCTGCAGCAGCTTGACCCGCTCGCCCTGGCTGCCGTATTCGAGGGTGGCATAGTTCCCCCCGAACAGCCCGCTGGAGCTGCTGGTGGCGCTTCCGCCGCTGAGCAGGTTGTTGTACAGCTGATACAGCAGCGTCAGCGTCTGCGTGCCGGCCTTGCCGTCCTGCTTCAGGCCGTTGGCCTTCTGGAACAGACGCACCGCGTTCTCCGTTCCCGTGCCGAACTTGCCGTCCACGCCGTTGGTGGAATACCCCAGCGCGTTCAGGGCGATCTGCATCTGCTTCACGTCCTCGCCGCTGTCGCCGTTGACCAGGGTGGTATATGTTGCGGCCATTGCCGCGGAGCACACAAGCGTCAGCAGCAGCGCCATTGCCGCCGCCCACCGGATTCTCCGCATTCTCATGCCGTCAGCCTCCTTGCATTCATGCTTTATGGATGCTGACAGTATACCAGAGTTTAACGAAAAAGTAAAGAGCTATTACAGAACTGTTACAAATTGAAGCAGATCCGTCGGATTTGCGATCAGCCGCTCCGCGCCGGCCTCGGTCAGCTCCTCCGCCGTGCGGAAGCCCCAGGTCACGCCCACGGGATGCATGCCGGCATTCCGGGCGGTGCGCATGTCCACATTGGTATCGCCCAGGTAGACGAACTCCTCCGGCGAAAGCGACAGCGCCCGGGCGATCATCAGCGCGCCGGCGGGATCGGGCTTCACGGGCACGCCCTCCACCTGGCCCCGGATCTGCGCGAAGGGGATCTCCGGGAAAAAGTGCCGCACCACGCCGCAGGTATCCGCATGGGGCTTGTTGGACAGGACGCACACCTGAATGCCCTGCGCCGTCAGCGCCCGCAGAAGCTCGGGGATGCCCGGATAGGGTCTGGTGGTATCGAGGGTGTGCTCCTGGTAATAGGCCTGGTACTCCCGGCGGACAGATTCCGCCAGGTCCAGCCTGTCCCTCACGGCGCGTGTGGCGAGCATTTTCGCCCCGTCCCCCACCAGATACCGGTACGCGTCCACCGGGAACTCGGCGAGGCCGTGGAGGCGCAGGGAACGGTTCATGGCCGTGGCGATGTCGTTGAGGGTATTGGTCAGCGTGCCGTCCAGGTCAAAGACGGCTGCCCTGATGCGCATGGAAGCATGCCTTCTTTCGGGAATAAATACCGGCTCCCCCGGTCATACTGGCAGTAACATCCGCCGCCATGAGGAAGGAGCCGTGGGATTGCCATGAAAAACAGGAACCGGGAGCAGGACAAGCCTGTGATCCGCTCCACCATTGACCGACGCCAGCTGCTGCTGGGGAGTCTGACGCTGCTGTGCATGGCGGCGCTGCTGATTGTGGGGCTGACCCCGCGCACCGTCAGCGCGCCGGATGCGGAACAGCCCGCGGCCCAGGCGGGCGTGGATACGGCGGCGCTTCTCCGGGAGGACTGCCAGCTGATCCAGCACATGACCTACGCGCCCTGCGGCCACGAGCTGACCCGCCGCATGGCCCTGCCCGCGGAGCTGGTGGGCAAGGGCCGCGCCGATCTGGAGGCCGCCTACGACCTGTGGCAGGTGACGGGCTACTCCCCCACGGAGGTGACCATGGAGCAGGCGCTGAACCTGTACTGTCCGGAGCATCTGGTGCTCATGCCGGATGAAAGCGGCATGCTGTGCATTTTCCGCAACACCTACGGGGATGCCCTGGGGCTGGTCAGCGAGCTGGACATTCCCCTCGCGGAGCTGCCCGACGCGGTCCAGGAGGAGCTGCGCCCCGGCAAGGGCTTCTCCACGCAGGAGGAGCTGGACGCCTGGCTGGAGGCTGCGGAAAGCTGACGGCTGATCCGCAGCATGCCATGGGAAGCCGTCCGTGCGGGGAAGGCGGCCGGGCCGGCGAGGGGCGGGTGCGGCGCGGTCTCTGGGCCTCGCATGCAGCGCGGGGTCGGGTCGCGTCCCTGTCCCTCGCATGCAGCGCGGGGGCGGGTCGCGGCCCTGTCCCTCGCATGCGCCGCAGGATGAGGTCGCGGCCCTGTCCCTCGCATGCAGCGCGGGGGCGGGTCGCATCCCTGTCCCTCGCATGCGCTGCCGGATGAGGTCGCGTCCCCTGTCCCTCGCATGCAGCGCGGGGTGATGTCTTATCCCCTGTCCCTCGCATGCGCCGCAGGATGTGTCGCTCCTTTGCGCGGCGCCTGGGCTGCGGGGTGTGGCCATTCCTGGGATGTGCGCGGAACCTGCCGTTTCCAACGCGGGCGAACTTCGTCGCCTGCTTGGAAACTCTGGCTTTTCTCCGCGCTTTTTTTCTTTTTCTTTATGTTGCGCCTGGGCTGCCGCCCAGACCTGCGCAGGGGCTAACGCCGCCCCTGCACCCGCGCAAGAGGCATCGCCCCTTGACCCTTTTCCGCTGCCGCGTTGTTTTGGGGGTGGACGGGTCAGATGTTCTTCTCCAGCAGGCGGCCCATCAGTTCGCGGCCCTCGGGAAGCCATACGCCCTTTTCCGCGGTGGATTCGTCCAGACGGGTGGGCTCACCGGGGTTGCGCGAATCGTAAATCGCGAAGGGTACCGGCTTGCCGTCGTGGGTGCGGGTGGACATGAGCGTCTTGTGGTCGGACAAAA
>JBJEYH010000234.1:0-3605 GCA_051886675.1 Aristaeellaceae bacterium | reverse complement strand
GTAGCCCAGCAGGCCGTTCCAGTTGGTCTGGGTTTCGTCGGTGGCGGCGGAGGAATACACGATCCCGTCATGGGGCCAGCCGGGATAGCTGTTGTCGGCGATGAAGGTGATTTCGTCCCGGCCGGTCATCAGCCCCGTGACCTCGAACACATTGGGGGTGCTGACGCTGCGCTCCGTCGCCGGGGGAACCTCCCGGCCGTTCACCCGCAGGGACAGATGCCGGCTGCGCTCCGCCTCCAGGAACAGCCGCCGGCCCTCCGGAACCGTCCATTCCAGCGTCCGGGTGATTTCCGCGGGGCCCTCGTGGGTCACGACCCTCGTCAGCCGGGTGCGGATCCCCTCCTCCGTCTGGTAGATGGCCCGGCTGGTATCCGTGTCGGGATGCCACTTCTTCCCGCCCGCGTCCCGGTGGCCGATGCCGCTTTCGTCCAGCGTGCCCGGAATGGCGATGGGCTTTGTCTGGCCGGGTATGGTACACTGCCAGATTCCGCTCAGGTCGATGGTTTGCATCGTGATGTCTCCTGTTCGTGTCGTGGTGATGGAGGGCGGCAAGCCTGCGGGGAGGCTTGCGGGGGATTCGTTCCTTTGCTCCCGGACGCTTGTGGGGCGCTGGGCTGCCGCGACATCCCTGCGCAGGGGCGCGGCCCCTGCACCCCGCAAGGGGCATCGCCCCTTGACCCGTTTTCGCTGCCGCGGTTACTGGGGGGATCCGGAAACTGTCGTTTCCCTCGCGGGCGGACTGCGTCGGGCGCGGCCCCCGCACCCCGCAAGGGGCATCGCCCCTTGACCCGTTTTCGCTGCCGCGGTTACTGGGGGGTGGTCGGGGTCAGAAGCTGTCGGTGCAGGAGCGCGCCCTGATGGCTCTCGTTGAAGATCAGCGTCACGGCGAAGCACCGCTCTGCCCGCTCCTGATTCCCAAGGCCCAGATGCCCCAGGCCCATCAGGTATTCGCAGTGGGTGCGGTTGCGCAGCGTCAGATCCTCCTCAAACAGCTGCAGATCCGGCAGCGATACCGCAAAGTAGTCCATCCGCACATGCTCCAGGAAGTGCTTCTTCCCGTAGTCGATCAGCTTGCTGAAGCGGCTTTGCGCCCGCTCCTCCCGGCCCAGCGCCCGGTTGGCAAGACCCTGGTAGAAGATCATGTCCGCGGGCTGATCGTTGTAGTACATCGCCGAGGCAGGCTCCTCGTCCCCGGCGGCGGCCAGCTCCAGATGACGCAGGGACTCCGCCTCGTTCCCCAGGGCCCGCTCCGCAAGGCCCAGGTAGTAGTGGATGTTGTTGTCCTTCGCGCCCTCCAGCTTGCCCTCGCCCAGGCTGTGGGGGAAGCTCAGCGCGCGCTCCAGCAGCTCCTTCGCCCTGGCGGGGTCGCCCGTTTCCAGCGCGATGCGGCCCAGCTGCGTCAGCGCCACGGCGTACTGGCCCGTCACCTTGCCCTCGCCGCCCTCCCAGGGGTGGAACTTGCGGTTCATGATGATGTCCAGCGCGTCCTCATACCGGCCCAGGTCGTTGAGCAGCGTGCAGTATTCCACGGTCAGGTCGTCCCGGCGGAACACCACGTCCCGGTACCTGTCCAGGAAGGCGAAGCGATCCTCCACCTTCCAGCCCAGCTTGCCGTAGAGCTGGTGCAGCTCCAGCAGGATCCGGGCGTCGGTTTCGTCCAGGGCCCAGGCGCGCTCCATGGCCTCGCGGGCCTTCTGGCTTTCCTTCCGCTTGTTGAAGTAGGCCAGCGACAGGTTCCGCCAGGCTGTGGGGAAGCTGTCGTCGATGGCCACGCTGCGCTCCCAGCAGGCGATGGCCTCGTCGTACTGCCGCCGGTCATACCACAGGCAGCCCAGATAGTAGGGCGCCTTCGCGTCGGCGGGATTCGCCTCCATGGCGTTGCGCAGGGCGGCGATGTCCTCCAGTTTGTTGGGGAAGCAGTACAGGCTGGACGCGCTGGCGGCCCTGTCCAGCTCGGCCCTGTCGCCGGTGTACAGCGCCAGGTAGTAATGCACCATGGGATGCTCCGCGGGGCAGCGGCGGAGGATATCCTCCGCGTCCGCCAGATAGCCCGCCTCCGCGTAGTCGATGGCGCACTCGATGAAGCTGCTCACCCGGCCGTTCATCATCCGGAGCGCGGTGTCGATATCCCCGGACTCGATCCGCGACACGTAGTCGAACGCGTCCAGCCGCAGGTTCTCCTCGTACCAGGCGGCGGCTTCCTCCTCCCGGCCCAGGCTGTCCAGGATCAGGCCGCGCAGGGCCCGGGCCTTCAGGCTGTGCCAGTTCTTCACCAGGCTCCGGTCGATGTGCTCCAGCGCCAGGGCGTAGTCGCCCCTCCTGCAGTCGATGCAGGCGATGTGGTAGTAGCTGGTCTCCTGCTCCGCCGCCGTCCACGTGGCCTTGAAGAAGGCGTCGTAGGCCTCGTCCTCCCGGCCCTGATAGCGCAGGCACAGCCCCAGGTTCATGTACGCCTCGGAGCAGCTGGGGTTGGGGTTGCGGGCGGTGATCCGCTCGATGGCCGCGCGGAAGTATCCTTCCGCCTGCCCGAACCGCCCCCGGCGCATCAGCAGCAGGCCGTAGGCATTGTTGGCGCGGCTGTCGCCGGGATCGCGCTTCAGCGCCTCCTGATAGTAGGGGTCGGGCAGATAGGTGGCGTGACGGTACTGCTCCAGATGCATGCCCGTCAGGTACAGCTCCTCCACCGTGGCGATCTCCTCGGGGAGCTTCGCGGGGGGCATGGGGTCGGGAATGGCGGTGTCCTGCCTTTCCTCGGGGGTGTAGGACAGCAGCTTCCTGCCGGAGGGCGCGTATACGGTGAGGGTCAGGGATGTTTCGGGGACGGACACCTCCGCCCGGTCTTCCAGCACCTCGGTGGGGCTCAGGTCGCACACATGGTCGTAGACGACCTCCTCCCCCGCCGTCAGGGTCACCCGCGCGGCATGGAAGGGCTGGGTGGCGTACACCGCGAAGCAGGCGGCGCCATCCTTCACCTCCAGGTTCAGCGCGCATTCCCGGCAGGCGTTCTTCACATAGCCGATCTTCTTGTAGGGCATGAAGTACTGGGTGAAGGTCTTTTCCTCGAAGGGCTTGAGCCAGGTGAAGTCCGGCTGGTTGTCGCAGTACATGCCGGTCATCAGCTCGATGTAGGGGCCGTTCCGGTCGGTGAGGTTGCGGTCCCAGGCCTGGCCGAAGTCCCCGCAGCCCCAGGTCCACTGCTTCTTGCCGGGGGAGACGTGGTGGTCGGCAATGTGCAGGATGCCCGCCTGCACGCCGTTGTCGTAGCCGCCCACGAAGTCATAGTCGCTGCCGGCGCACATGTAGGAGGTGGGCACGGGGATGTTCTTGTAGCGGCTGATGTCCACGCCGGCGGAATAGTCATGCTTGTAATACACCCCCCTGGCGATGGGGAAGGCGCTGACGTCCCGCTTGCCGTGGTCGTAGACGGCGGTGACGTCCGGGGGGAAGACGGACTGGGTGTTGTCGTTGACGGCCACGGCGGGATTGGCCCACCACAGGAAGGTCTGGGGCAGGCTGGTGCGGTTGTACAGCTGGCCCCTGATCTCGATGTAGGCCTTGTCCGGGTAGACGGTGAAGGTCATCTTGCCCTTGGTGCCGTACATCTG